>CAZMDT010000045.1:8142-14121 GCA_964564965.1 uncultured Planctomycetaceae bacterium
TCGGCCCGCCCGCGTGCCCGGTGCAGCAGGCGCCTCAGTGCACCCTCGGGCGGCAGCGACGCCGTCGTGGGCGCCAGCAGGAGGCAGGGCAGGTGGCCCGCGCCCGGCGCGGGCGAGGCCTCGGGATCGGCCCATTCCCAGCGGATGCCCCAGGTGCCCCAACCGGCCGCGAAGCGGCGGAGGGCGTGAACCGTCCGCGCCACGGCCTCCGATGGGGTCGTCTCGCCGGCGGACGCCAGGCCGACCGCCCCCGCGCGCGCCGCCGCGATGGCAACCGCGGGCTCGCAGGGGCAGCAAGGCGCAACGCAGATGAGTGACGCGTCGGGCGAGGTCATTGTCGGGGTGCAGGGGCTCCGCCGTGGACGGAGATCCACCGGCAAGCCGTGCCTCCGAGACGTCCTTCCGTGGCGCGGGCAGTCTATCAGCGGCGGCGCAGCAAAGGCAAGGCCTAACCGTCACCGAACGGTGACAGGCATTGGGGCGAGCCGTCGCCGCCGAGTACAATCGGCGGCCGCCATGAGCCGCAGACGTCCCGCAAAGCACCAGATGGGTCCGAAGCCGGCTCCGCCGGCGGCCTCGCGGCTGCCCAGATAGCGCCGCCGGCGTGGCGGCGTTCGCGGCGGCGTGCATGCTGTCGCTGCTGCTCGCCGCCCGGTCGCTGAACAGCCCGGACCTCGCCTACCACCTCGCCTACGGGGAGCGGCTCCTGGACGTCGGGGAGATCATCGACGCCAACCCGTTCATCTACACGCTCGAAGAACACCGCGGCGCCCCGCCTGCCGACCGCCCGGAGCCGGGCCCCGGCGCCTGGTGGGACGGCACCGACTACCGCTTCGCCAACGCCAACTGGCTGTCGCAGGCGGCGATGGCCGTCGTGAACCGGCTGCTCGGCGCCGGGGGCCTGTGCGCGCTCCAGATGGTGCTCGTGGCGATCATCATCGCCGCGTGCGCCGCCACGATGCGGCGGCTCCGCCTGCCGTGGAACTGGACGGCTGCGGGGGTGTTCCTGATCGCGATGGTGGCCTACTTCCGGTTCGACCTCCGCCCCGAACTGTTCGGCCATGCGGTGCTCAGCGTCGAGCTGCTGGTGACACAGTTCGCCCGGGCTTCGCGCGCGGGCGAAAGGCGCTGGTGGCTGCCGGCGACCGCCCTCGTGCCGGCCCAACTGCTGCTGGTCAACCTCCACAGCTACTTCCCGCTGGGACTGGCGCTGACCGGCGCGTTCCTGGTCGAGGCGCTGCTGTGCTGGGGCTGGGCGCGCCTGGCCGGGCGCCGTGAGGAGGACGCGCCGCCCCATGGCGTGCTCGCGGCGCGCCTGGTGCTGGTGCTGCTGGCGCAGGCGGCCGTGTGCTTCGCCAATCCGTGGACGTGGCGCTTGGCGGTCCTGCCGATTGAAACCGTGCTCTACATTCACCGCCACAACATCACGGCGGCCACAGGCGGCATGGGGCATCCGTGGGCACTGATCACGGAGCTGTTCAGTCCGTTCGGCGGCGACGCCTTCGCCCGCGCCAAGGCGACGAAGGCCTTCTACGTGCTGCTCGTCGTGGCGGCGGCTGGCGGGGTCGCGGCGGTTTGGCGCCGACGCTGGGCGTGGCTGCTCGTCACCGGCGGCATGGTCGCAGCGGCCTTCCCGATGCGGCGGAACATGGCCCCCGCGGCGATCCTTGCCGTGCCGGTCGCCCTGGCGGCGCTGCATGAGGCGCTCGCGAACATCCCGCTCATGGCGCGCCGCTCCAGGCTGCGGCGCGCGGCCGCACTGGTTGCCTCAGCGTTCGTGGCCGCGGCGTGCGTCTGGTTCGCCGCCGGCGTCGTCACGCAGCGCTTCTACACGGCAGAGGGCTCCCGCGCGCGGTTCGGCTTCGGCTTCGCCCCGACGGTGATCCCGCTGGCCGCCTGCGATTGGCTGAACGAGCAGAGGCCCGAGGGGCGGCTCTGGACCGGCTTCGCCGTCTCCTCGAGCTATCACTACTTCACCCGGCCGCACCGCGACGTGCCCCTCGTGACCAACACGTGGGCCTATCCGCCGGAGGTGATGCGGCGGGTGGTCGAGTTCAACTTCGCTCATCGTCCCTTCGGCGAGGCGGCCAGGCGGTACGGCATCGAGATCGTTGCCCTTCGCGTCGACCGCGCACATACCCGCCAGGCCGCGGCGCTCAACGCCGACCCGGCCTGGGCGCTGGTGTTCCTCGATGGATGGGACGCGATCTTCCTCCGCCGCGCCGGGCCGAACGCCGCACTCGCGGAGCGGGCCCGCCGCCGAGCGGAGGCCGGCGAACTGCACGCCGCCCTCGATGACTTCCAGCAGGCGCGGCGCTACTTCTACGAAGCCCTGCAGATCTGCCCCGGGTTCGAGCCGGCGACGCGGAACGCCGCGATGGCGGACCGAGACATTGCCGCGCTGCGGCGCCGCTTGGCGCGTTCGCCCGGGGGTTAGGCGAGCGGCGGCGATCCGGTTCGACGCCGGCTACGGCGGGGGCAGGGATGGGCCGGGCTCCCGGCCCATCGCCTGCATGGGCGTGACGTAGGCCGGCACCGGGTAGCGCCGCAGGCCCTCCCGGAACCGCAGGCGGAACAGCGTCAGCCGGTCCGCCGGGGTCCGCTCCAGATGACTCCGCCGGCTCTGAAGGACGACCTCGACCTGGCCGTAGCGGACGAGCTCCGCCTCGTCAGCGGCCCGGCCGACGACGTACACCTCCGCCGCCTCGATCCGCTCGTCCAGCAGATACGTCAGGTTGTGCAGGAGGCGGGCGCGGTCCGGCAGATAGAACGGCATGCGGAACACCAGCAGGCTCACCTCGTCGGCGTTCCCGTTGATAAGCAGCGGCACGCGCGGCTGGGCGACGGCTCCCACACGGCGGAGAAACTCCGTGTCATTCTTCATGTCATCCGGGCGGGCCGCAAGGAGGGCATACCCCCAGGCGTAGCACGCGAAGACCAGCACCAGGGCGACCCCGAGGACCAGCCGGCCGTTCCGCCGCCAGTACCCGAGGCCCGTGGCGATTCCGCAGACCGCGAGCCCCGCGATGCTGGCGGCCTTCAGCCAGGCCGGGCCGGGCAGGCTCGTCCAGCCCACGAGCACCGCCACGCCCCCGCCGACGCCCAGCAGCGCGAACGCCACGAGGGGGTGCCGAAGCCGCGCGGGCAGGGCGAAGAGCCGGTCTCGCGCCCAGAGGGTCCCCAGCGCCGCCAGCATCGCCCATGCGGGCAGCGACGACAGCAGATAGTGATGGTGCTTGCCGGACGGCAGCGACAGGATCGCCACGGCCGCGACGGCCCAGACGAGGACGAAGGCGTGCGGGCCACGACGGTCCGCCCGAGCGCCTCGCCCGGCGAGCACGGCCCCGATCAGCGCCACGGGCGTCCAGGGCGCGATCTCGCCCGGGAGCACGACGAGGTAGTACCACGGGGGCTGGGTGATGGCGGCGTACTCGCCGGTCATCCGGCCGAGGATGTCGTAGCGCCACAGGTCGAGCGCCCCGGGGCAGGCCGCCCAGACACCGACGGGCCAGGTGAGGTAGACGGCCGCAAACGCCAGCCACCCCCAGACCCAGACGTACCGCAGCAGCCGGCGGAAGCTGAAGCACAGGGCGAGCCGGGCCAGGATGGGGATGGCGGCCATCGCCAGGCCGATCGCCGGGCCCTTGACCAGGCTGGTGGCGCCGAGCAGGAGGAACAGGAGCCAGATGGCCGGGCGACGCGCGCCGAACGGAGAGGGAAGCCTGCGCTCTTTCGGCTCCTGCCCCGGCACGGGGGCCCGGAGAGAAGCAGGTTCCTCGCCTGTGCCTTTGGGGCTCTGCCCTCTCGTATCCTCCGGGCCTCCGCGTGATGTCCTGGGGAACTCCACGTGTACGAAGGCGGCCACGCACCCGGCCACGATCGCGCACAGGTAGATGTCCTGCTCCGCCAGCCACGCATACCTGACGAACTCGAACATCGTCGCCAGCGCCAGCCCGCTGAGGACGCCGACGGTCCGCCCGAACATCCGCGCCGCCATCCAGGCCGTCAGGACGGCCGCCACGCACGCCGCCAGCCCCGACGGCAGGCGCGCCGGCCACTCGCCGTGGCCGCGGCTGAGCACGCCCTCAAAGCCCGCGACGATCCAGATCGGCAGCGGGGGGCGCTCGAGCCACGGGCGCCCCCCGCACCGCGGGATGAGCCAGTCGCCCCCGGCGAGCATTTCGCGTGCGGTCTGGGGCAGGCGGGACTCGTGGATGGTGAGCGACCGGCCGAAGGGAAGCGCCACGCCCGCGAAGAGGAAGCACACCCCCGCGACCAGGGCAAGGTCGCGGGTGCGCGCACCTCGCGCGGAGGCGTTGGTCCCGGGCTCGTCAACGGCGGGCATGAGAGCGGATGATAGATGAGCGGGCGCCGGCGGGACAAGCCTCAAGCGGCCCGACCGCGAGCTCACCGGCCAGCCGCCAGCCGGTGGACGGCGTCGCCGGCGAGGTGTACACTTCTTCGGCCAGGCCGGCCGGACACACGACATCCCTGTGAGGCAAGACAACGATGGAAGACATCTACGGGAACCTGATCAGCTCGCTCGCCCAGCAGAACGACAAGCGGATCTGCCTGCTCGTGATGGACGGCGTGGGCGACTGCGACAACGACGGGCGGGGCACGGCGCTTCAGATCGCCTCGACGCCGAACCTGGACGCCCTGGCCGCGGCGAGCGCGCTGGGGCTGTCCGTGCCGGTCGCCACCGGCGTCACGCCCGGCAGCGGGCCGGGGCACCTCGGGCTCTTCGGCTACGACCCGCTGGTCTACCGGGTCGGGCGCGGCGTGCTGAGCGCCCTGGGCGTGGAGTTCCCCATCACCGGGCGCGACGTGGCCGCCCGGCTGAACTTCTGCACGATCGACGCCGACGGCAACGTCACGGACCGCCGCGCGGGGCGGATCCCCGACGAGGAGAACCGCCGCGTGCTCGACATCGTCCGCAGGCAAGTGAAGCCGCCCGGGGGCGTGGAGGTGCTCTGGGAGACCGTAAGCGAGCACCGCGCCCTGATGGTGCTCCGCGGCGACGGCCTGGTCGACGACATCGGCGACACTGACCCGCAGTCGACCGGCGTGCCGCCGCTCGCCCCCGATGCGCCACCGCACCAGAGCTCCGGGACGGCCAAGATGGTCGCCGATCTCATCGGGCAGGTCCGCAAGGCCCTCGCCGGCGAGAAGAACGCGAACATGGTCCTTGCCCGGGGCTTCGCCAAGGTGCCGAGCTGGCCGACGTTCGCGGCGCGGTGGAAGCTGGAGCCGGCGGCCGTCGCGGGCTACCCGATGTACCGCGGCGTGGCGCGACTGGTCGGCATGAAGGTCGTCTCGCAGCCGACGACGGCGGCGGACATTTGCGCCGCCACGGCCAAGGCGCTGCGGGACCACACCTTCGTGTTCGCGCACTTCAAGTACACCGACAAGACGGGCGAGGACGGCGACCTGGCGGCGAAGGTGGAGCGGATCGAGGAGATGGACGCGGCCCTGCCGGCGCTGCTGGCGGCGGAGCCGGAGGTGCTGATCATCACGGGCGACCACTCGACGCCGCCGAGCATCAAGGCGCACAGCTGGCACCCGGTGCCGGTGCTGATGAAGGCCCCCTACCTCCGCGGCGGAGACGGCGGACGGTTCACCGAGCGCGACTGCCTGCACGGACAGATCGGCACGGTCACGGCGAAGGAACTCATCCCCCTGGGCATGGCCCACGCCGGGAAGCTTGAGAAGTACGGGGCGTAGGGCGTTCGCCGACGCCGCGGCGGGAGCCTTCGCGGGCCTTCCTCGCCCGTCCCGCGGATCTCCCGCATCCCTGCCGGTTGGCTCCGCCTACGGCAGCGCCCCCATGGCGGGCAGGCCGCCGACCAGCGGCATGGCGTAGTCGATGAATCGCTTGGTGACGCCGTTGCCGGCCTTGTTGATGAAGCTGCGCGGCATGTCCTTCGTCACCTTGGCCACGTCCTTCAGCTCGGCCCGGACGTAGCTGACCTTGTAGCA
>CAZMDT010000046.1:0-13779 GCA_964564965.1 uncultured Planctomycetaceae bacterium
TTGACGAACCAGTTGAAGATATCGCCGACGGCGGACTGGCCCGCCTCCAGGCCGTAGTAGCCCGGCAGAATGCTGCCCGGCACGATGCCGCACAGCCCGGGGATGTCCGGCAGGTCGCGGCTCTGGGGGACGACCATCATGTCGCAGGCGCTGGTGCCGAGGATCTTCACCATCGTCCCCGGCGCGATGCCGGAGCCCACCGCGCCCAGGTGCGCGTCGAAGGCGCCCACCGCCACGGGAATGCCCGCCGGCAGGCGGGTCCGCTTCGCCCACGCCGCCGTCAGCCGTCCGGCGGCCGTGTCGATCGCCCGAGCCTTCGCCTTCAGCCGCCGCCGCAGTGCGGCCAGCTCCGGGTGCAGCTTGCCGAGGAACTTCTCGTCGGGATAGCCGCCCCAGGCGTCGTTGTACATCGCCTTGTGCCCGGCGGCGCAGACGCAGGCCGTGTAGGCCTCCGGCGCCTCGGTGCCGGTGAGCATGGCGGGGATCCAGTCGGCGGCCTCCACCCAGGTGCAGGCGGCGTTGAACACCCCGGGCGCCGCCCGCAGGCAGTGGAGGATCTTGCTGAAGAACCACTCGCTGCTGTAGGTGCCGCCGCACTTGGCGAGGTAGTGGGGGCGCATCTTGCGGGCGAGGCGGGTGATCTCCTCCGCCTCCGCCACGGCGGTGTGGTCTTTCCACAGCCAGGCCAACGCCTCCGGGTCGCGCGCGAACTCCTTGCGGAAGGCCAGCGGCGTGCCCGTGGGGTCCACCGGGATGGGCGTGCTGCCGGTGGTGTCCACGCCGATGCCGATGACGTCGCCGGGGCTGAAGCCCTTGACCGCGCGCCGCGCCGCCGCCAGTGCCCGTGGGATCGTCACCGCCGCCCCCTTCACGTAGTCGCCCGGATGCTGGCGCGCGAGGTTCGGGTCGTCCGTCAGGATCACGCCGTCAGCGCCGTGGGCGTAGGTCCAGACGGCCTCGGCGATCTGGCGCCCGTTGGCGGCGTTGACGACGACCGCCCGGACGGAGTTGGTGCCGTAGTCGAGTCCGATGGTGTATCTGGCCATGCGGGCGTCCTTCCCGGTGTGGCGGGGCGGCGGGGGTGGATGATAGGCGCCGACGGCGGGCTTGTCCAGAGACCCCGCCGGGCGCGGCGGGCGCATAAGGAAGGGCGACCCGTGGCTTGCTGGGGGACCACGTCGTCGCCCTTCACATTCGGCAGGGGCACCTCTCCCTTAGGGGAAGCGCCGGGCCAAGCCCCAGTGGAGGGGAAGACCAGGGCTCACCGGCGTGCCCTTGGTTCGCCGGCTGTCGCCCGAGCGCCTCATGCCTCTGCCTCACAGAACCCCATGCGCCGCACGCCCCAGGAGGTACGGGCCACGGCATCCGGCGGCTCACGGCCGTCCGCCGCTTCGCAGCGCAGGGTTCCCGGTGCACACCACGCCACCGCCAGCCACACCGGCCGATGCTGCCGCTTCCGCATGAGCACGTGGAAGACGGCGGCCGGGGCCGGGCGGGTGTCAGAACGCCGCTCTGGCGGCGTACTGACGATAAGACGCATGCCTAGAAAGCCTCCTCGTTCCACTCCGCATCCCTCTCTTTTCGGGCAGGTTCACTGCCCCTCCAGGACGTTCATTTATACCACGGAAGCGCATTTCTGCCTACCCACAAAATGCCGTCGCCGACGGCGTTTGCCGCGTCTTGCGCGAAACAAAAGCCCCCGGCGGAACCGGCCGATAAGGCACGTGGAGCCGTGCACGCAGCGCGCCTGCGGCGCGGGGAACCGGCACCGAAACGGAAGGCCCGCCGAGAGAATGCCCGCACAGCGCTTTTTCCGTCAGCTTCGCGTCGGCCTGCAGATCAAGGCCGTCGTCGTCCTGACCTTCGTGGTCATCGCCGTCACGCTCGCCGGCGGATGGGTGTACTTCGCGAAGGCGCGGACCGTGCTGCGCGACACGGACATGCTTCACGCCAGCCGGATGGCCGAGGCGCTGGCGCTGGCGGCCCGGCCACACCTGCACGCCGCCGATGACGAGGGGCTGCGGCGCCTCGCCAACGACACCATCCGCAATCCGAGCGTCCGGTACGTGGCGCTGCTTGCCGACCGCGGGCGCCTGGCCGCCTCCGCCTCGGCCGAGCAGATCCCCGGGCAGTGGGACGGGCTGGTGAACCAGCCCGTCAGCATCCGCTATGCCAACCAGGTCACCGAGGACGTGCTGGTCATCGCGCAACCGATCATCGCCGGCGACGTCGGGCGCGGCGACGCACAGCTCGTCGGCGCCGTCCGCCTCGTCCTCGACACCAGCGCCACCACCACCCAGCTCGCCGCCGTGCAGCACAACATCGGTCTGCTCGCCGCCGCCATCGTCATCGCCGCCATTCCGCTGGGATACCTGCTGGTCTGGCGGGTGCTCGTGCAGCCGGTGCGCCGCCTCGCCGCCGCCACGCGCCGCCTCGCCACCGGCGACTTCACCGCCCGCACGCGCCTCCAGCGCAACGACGAGATCGGCGAGCTGGCGTTCGCGTTCGACGTGATGGCCGACGAGGTGTCGGCGTCTCGGCAGAAGCTGATGGCCGCCAACGCGTCGCTGGAGCAGCGGGTGGCGGCGCGGACGGCCGAATTGCAGGTCGCCAATCACCGCCTGCGGGACGAGATGACCGAGAAGGAGGAGTTCATCCGCGCCGTCAGCCACGATCTCAGCGCCCCGCTGCGGAACATCGCCGGCATGGCGACGATGGTCATGATGAAGTGGCGTGACGACTTGCCGGAGGACGTGATCGCCCGGCTCCAGCGGATTCAGGCGAACGTGGACGCGGAGAGCTCGCTGATCAACGACCTGCTGGAGCTGTCCCGGCTGACCAGCCGCCCGCAGAAGCGCCAGGCGACGGACATCGGCGCGCTGCTTGAGGAACTGCGGGACACGTTCGAGTTCGAGCTGCGCAGCCGCCGGATCGAGCTGGCCATCGGGGAGGGGATGCCCGTGCTGTGCGTGGAGCGGAACCGCATCCGCCAGCTCTTCCAGAACCTGATCGACAACGCCATCAAGTACATGCATCGCGAATCGGGCGGGCGGATCGGCGTGGACTACGCGCGGGTGGAGGGGTTCCACCGCTTCAGCGTGTCGGACAACGGCCCGGGCATCGCGCCGGCGGAGCAGCGGAAGATCTTCTGCGTGTTCCGCCGGGCGGAGGCCGCCGCCGCCAGCGGCGTCGCCGGCAAGGGCGTCGGCCTGGCGTGGGTCAGAACCCTCGTCAGCAATTACGACGGGCGCGTCTGGGTCGATTCCCCCCCCGGGGAGGGCACCACCTTCCACGTGGAGCTGAGCACCCGCTGCGCCGAGGATTCAGGAAACGAGGCCGTCGATGAGCCGTACGGAACGGGCGAACCCGTCGCCGCGGCCGATGGTGCTGCTGGCTGATGACGACCCGGACAGCCTGGCGCTCCTGCGGGAGGCGATCGCGCAGGGCGGCGTCGCCTGCGCCGTCCGCGAGGTCACCGACGGCGCCCAGGTGCTCGACTACCTCCACCGGCGCGGGCGGTTCGCCACCGCCCCCCGGCCCGCCCTGGTCTACCTCGACATCGAGATGCCCGTTCTTACCGGCCTGGAGGTCCTCCAGGTCATCAAGCGCGACCCCGCCCTGAGGGACATTCCCGTGGTCGTGATGACCTCGCTGGCCGACGAATCGCAGCAGGCGCGGGCGCTGCGGAGCGGGGCCGAGGCGTTCGTCCTCAAGCCCGTCGCCCCACAGACGTTCGCGGAAACGGTGCGGCGCCTCGCCCTCGGCGCGCGGCGCCCCGCCGCGAAGGAGGCCCAGGCGCATGGTCGCCGATGACCTCGACAACCTCGCCCGCCGCCCGAGAATCCTCGTCGTCGAGGACGACGACGACCAGCGCGAGCTGATCTGCGACGCCCTGCGCCTGCACTACGGCGACGAGATGGGCGACCGGCTCACCGGCGTCGCCACGGGGCGCGAGTGCCTCGCCCTGGACCTCGCGCGGTTTGACGTGGTCCTCCAGGACTACAACCTGCCGGACATCGCCGGGCTGGACCTGCTGGGCAGCATTCTGAACCGCGCCGCCCTGCCGGTGATCCTCGTCACCGGCGAGAACGACTCCGCCACCGCCGCCGAGGCCATCCGCCGCGGCGCCCAGGACTACACCGTCAAGCTCGGCGACTACCTGTTCGCCCTGCCCGTGCTCATCGACAAGGGCATCCGCCAGCACCACATGAAGCAGGAGAACCAGCGCCTCCAGCGCGAGCTCCAGGCCATGCTCAGCGAGTTGAGGATCAAGAACATCCAGCTCCAGGAATCGCTCCAGAAGCTCGAGACCATGGCCACCACCGACCACCTCACCGGGCTGGCCAACCGCCGGCGGTTCGGCGAGCTGCTCCATCGCTACTACGGCGAGGCCGTCCGCTACAGCTTCGACCTCACCTGCTGCATGTGCGACCTCGACGAGTACAAGCAGATCAACGACTCGCTCGGGCACATGGTGGGCGACGAGCTGCTCGTGCTGGCCGCCGATGTCATCCGCTCCTCGCTCCGCAGCAGCGACGTGGCCGCACGCTACGGCGGCGACGAGTTCGTCCTCCTGCTGCCGCACACCTCCGTCGAGCGCGGCTTCGCCGTCGGCGAGCGCATCCGCCAGGGGCTCGCCGAGCAGGCCGCCGCCCATGGGGCCGTCGGGCGCGCCGTCACCATCTCCATGGGCATCGCCTCGCTCGATGCCGACCGCCCCGCCGGCGCCGACGCCCTCGTGTCGCTGGCCGACCGCGCGCTCTACGTGGCGAAGGATCGCGGGCGCGACCGGATCGTCGCCGCCAGCCGCATGCAGAACGCCCCCGCCCCCGCCCGCGGCTAGCCCGCGGCCGGGCGGTGCTCACCCCGCTTGTCTCGTCCCGCGGCCGGGCAAACCGTGATCGCGGACGCCGCGTGCCGGATTCCGGATTCCAGCCCCCCAATCGCGGATTCCGGATCTCAGGTTCCGGATTCGCCTTCCACGGTGCCGGCGCCCCCTCTGCGCTTTCCAGGTTTCTGTGGTGAGCCTGCGCGTGCTTCGTGCCGGCGCCGTGCCGCGTCGGCCTTGGCCGGGTCGGGGTTCGGGTTCGGCCTGGGCATCTGGGCGTCGAGGGCCTTCAGCCGCCTCGCCAGCACGGCCTTCAGCTCGGCGGCCCTGCCGGGCATGGCGCCGGCCAGATCGTGCTGCTCGCCCATGTCCCGGGTCAGGTCGTACAGCTTCACGCTGTCATCTTCGTAGTAGTGCAGCAGCTTGTATGGCCCCGCCATGATCGCCGAATGCGGCCCGGCGGCCCGGCCCTGATAGTGGGGGAAGTGGAAGACAAGCTCCTCGTGAGGGCGTTTCACCTTGCCCGACTTCGGGTCGGCTAGCAGCGGGGCGATGCTGCCGCCCTCGACGCCTGCCGGCAGGCGGGCGATGCCGGCCGGCTCGCAGAACGTCGGCAGCAGGTCGAACCCGACCACGGGCGCCGCGCAGGCCGCGCCCGCCTCGACGCCCGGGCCGCGGATGATCAGCGGCACGCGAATGCCGCCCTCCCGCAGCTCGCCCTTTCCGCCGGACAGCGCCCCTCGCCCTGCTCCTCCGCCTCCGTTGTCGGACGTGTAGACCACGCAGGTGCTGTCCGCGATGCCGAGCCGGTCCAGGTGGGCGAGCAACTGCCCCACGCCCCGGTCGAGGTCGTCGGTCATCGCGGCGATCTGGACCTCCCGCTCCCTGGCGCCCGGCATGAGCTTGCGGTACTTCTCCTGGGCCGCCTTCGTGGCCTGCTGCGGATAGTGCAGCGCGTGGTAGGACATCTGGATGAATAACGGCCTGCCGGCCGCCGCCTGCTCGTCCATGAAAGCGCAGGCCCTCTTCGTCATGCCGAAGATGTCCACCGGGTTGTCGCCGCCGAAGCGTTCGGCGTCCTCGTTGCCGGTGTCGCCGTCGTGGGCGTCGTATCCGTGCCGGCCCGGGCCGCCGCCTCGCAGGTGCCACTTGCCGTAATGGGCCGTGGCGTAGCCGGCCCCGCGGAGCAGCTCGGCGACGGTCACTTCCTCCTCGGCGATCTCGCGGACGTGCTGCGGGGGGATGAGCCGGAAGCCGTCGTCCGCGGTGTAGGCGGGGGCCGCCTTGGTCATGTGCAGCGCGGCCGGGCTCTTGCCCGTCTGGAGGCTGTAGCGCGTCGGCGCGCAGACCGGCGCGGGCGCGTAGGCGCGGCTGAACCGCACGCCCGCTCCTGCCAGCTTCGCCAGGTGCGGCGTCTGGTGAAACGCGTGCCGTGACGCCTCAACGGCCGGATCCATCGCCACGCCCAGGCCGTTCCAGTTCTGGTCATCCGCCAGCAGCAGCACGAAGTTCGGCCGGCTGTCGCGGGTCGTGGGCAGCGCCGCCAGCAGAGGCCGGCACGCCGCACACGCCGCGGCCGCGCCGACGGTCTGAAGGAACCGGCGGCGGGACAGCTTTCCCGCACCCGGGGCGCGCGTTGAGCGAGGTCTGTTCACTTGCCGGGCCTTTCCGAGCCGGCCGGCAGGACGCAGCGATGGGCCACCTGCCCGTTCTGCCGCTCACCGGTCTCGCTGTCTGCAAGGAACGCTCTGACGTATTCGACGATTGCCCCGTCCGGCGACACCTTGACCCGCACGTGCCCGGCGCTCGGCAGCGACGTGCCGGCCACGTAGCCGTACTCACGGGCCAGGTCCTTCTCCCTCGCCTGCCAGTGCCCCGGCTGCGGCACCAGAATGTAGGCGATACCGTCCATCTCCTGGTGCGAGAAGAAATGGTCGTGCCCGTGGAAGACGGCCGTGGCCCCGTGCTTCAGCAGGAGTTGGTGAATCGGCATTTCCCAGCCGGGCCGGTTCTGGCTGAAGCCTTCGCTGCCGTCGGCGTTCCGGCCCCCCCATTCGTAGAGTCCGGCGGCCTCGACGCCCCCGCGCCCCTGCCTGTCCGCGCCGCCCACAAGATGGTGGATGAACACGAACCGGTGGACGGCCTGGCTGTCGGCAAGCGTCCTGGCGAGCCAGCGGTACTGCTCGGCCCCGAGCGTTCGGGTCCAGTTGTCCTGGCCGCCGCGGGCGCGGGGCGTGGGCCAGAACGGGTCGAGCACGATGAACAGCGCGTCGCCCCAGGTCCACGCGTAGTAGTTCTGCAGCAGCCCGGCCTGCGGGTGCTTCGTGGCGTTGCCCGTGTAGAAGCCGTCGGGGACGGGGTTGGGAAAGTACCGCTTGCGCATGGCGTTGGCCCAGACGGGCAGCGAGTCGGCCGAACCGTCCGCCCGCCGCCCCTCCTCGCCGTCGTGGTTGCCCAGCACGAGAAACAGCGGCGCCGAACGGCAGAGCGTCCCGAAGTAGTAGCGCTGGGCGAGGTACTGCCGGGCGGCCTCGTCGCGGCTGGCGTGCTTGCCCGTCATGAACGTGTCGCCGAGGTCCACGTGGAAGTCCGGCGCGTCGGCCAGCGCGTTGGCGAGCGTGCGCTCGTAGAGCCGGGGGTCGGTCCGCTCGTCCAGGTGCGAGTCCGCCGTGACGGTGAAGCAGAAGGCCGCCCCGGCGGGCCGCCGCGTGTGGAAGCTGCCCGCGGCGCCGTCGCCGAACACCGCCGCGGCCCCGCCCGCGTCGCGGACTTCGTAGTCGTAGCGCGTGTTCGGGCGCAGGTTGCGCAGCACGATCTCAGCGGGGCGGCTGCCGTCCAGATCGAACGGCGCGGTCCGGCTGTCGAGGGCCTGCCGCGACGTGCCGTAGGCGATGCAAGCCCGCGCCTTGGCGTAGGCCAGGACGCTCACGGTGACGGAGTCCGTCGTCGGCCGGGCGAGAACCACGTCCGCCGCGTGCTTCGGAACGTCCGTACGAAACTCCGGCTGCGGCGCCTGGCGGGGCTCGCCCGGCGCGACGGCGGCGAACGCCGCCAGCAGGCACAGTGGGATGGCGCGATGCAGAATCATTGTGACTGCCCGCCTTTGCGAGCGCCGTCGTCGGCCGGCGGGACGAACAGGAAGTCCGTCGCCACGGCCTTCGGCATGTCGATGGCGTCGGCGTACAGGAAGGCGCCCTTCGGCGTGTACCCGGGCAGGTTGCGCAGGGCGAGGAGGTCGCGCCGCTGCTCGTCGGTGAGCGTTCGGCCGACTTCCGCGAACGCGGTCGCGTAGCGATACGACATCTCGCCGTCCAGCTCGCCGTATCGTCGGGACAGGGCCAGCACCTTCTGGAGGTCGGCCGCGGCGCCGGCCAGGAACCGCCGCAGCTCCGTGGCGATGGCGCGCCGCACGGTCACGATCTCCGCCAGCTCCTTGCGTTGCAGGTCCACCAGGCGGGTGATCTTCTCCCGCTGGGCAGGCGTCAGCGTCTCGAGGAACTGCCCGCCGGCGTCGCCGGTGAGCTCGGTGCTGATGTTGTAGCTCCGCTTGCCGTGCGCGGGCGCGCCCTTGACGTAGAACGCCCCGAAGTACATCCCGTGGCGCTCGGGGCAGAAGTACGTGTCCGCCTCCACCGAGCCGCCCTGCCAACTGAACATCTCGCTGGCGTACGTCATGACGGCCACGTGGGCGTCATGGCTCATCGACCGCCGGTCGAGCTGGTCCGCCGCTTCCGGCCAGGTCCGCGAATCGCCGAACTTCAGCTTCGCCAGGGCCTCACGCTGCTTCTCGTCGAGCGAGCCCAGCACGGCGGCCATCGCCTTGGCGCGCTCGTAGGCCATCAGCCCGTCGATCTCGTAGAGCGCCGCCGAGCAGGCCACCACGGCGTCGCGGTTCAGCCCGCCGCTGCCCTCGGGGACCTCACCGGCCAGGTGGCGCCGGAACGCCCAGATGAGGGGGAAGCGGCTGCGGGCGAACTCGCGGATCGTCTTCTCCTGCGAGGCCGCCAGGGCGGTCAGCCGGGCTTTCTGCCCGTCATTGAGCAGGGCGAGCATGTTGTTGGCGACGGTGGTCAGGAACCACGGGCTGTGCCCGCGGCCGCCGGCGTCGACGTCGCGCATGTACTGGAAGCCGAAGAAGTCCGATACCTTCCCCGGCGGGAACCACGTGTCGCTGCCGATGTCGCCGGTCAGGAACGCCAGCCCGCTGAAGGCGATCGTGTGGAGCTGGGCCCGGTCGGAGACGGCCTGCTCGACGGAGTACTTCTGGCCCGGTTCCCGTTGTTCCGGCCGCTCCCGGCCGCGAGACCGCTCGCCCTGTGGGGCCGGGCCGGGCGGCTCCGCCGCTCCCGCTGTCAGGCACATCGCGGTTATCAGGATTGCCGTGAGTGTTCTCATCGCTGTTCTCCCGTGTTCGTGTTGTCGTTTGGCGGCCCGGCCGGCGATCCCGGCGCGCCGGGACCGGACGAGCCCTTTCACCCGGTATTGCGCGACCCGGCCCGCCGATGGACGGGAAAGACGGCGGCGTTTTCTTGTCCACCTCGGCGGGGCGAACGACAATCGCTTGTGGAGACGTGGAGCGGACCATGATCCGGCGCGACACAACGCCGCCCGCGGGCGGGGCGGACCAGGCGGTCGAGCCGCTTGAGCTGTTCGAGATCCTCGTTCGCGAGAACGCGGACTCGCTGACGGCGTTCCTGCGCGCGGCGGTTCGCGACCCCGCCGCCGCGGACGACCTGTTCCAGGAGACCCTGCTCGTGGCGTGGCGGCGGATCAGGGACTACGACCGGTCCCGCCCGTTCGGGGCGTGGCTGCGAGGCATCGCCAGGCGGCTTGTCCTCGCCCATTACCGCGCCGCCGCCAGGGCGCCGGTCGTCCTCGACGAGCGTGCGCTGGACTACGTTGACCGGCGGATGGCGCAGATCGACCGGCAGCCGGGCGAGGCGTTCGATGAGAAGATCGCCGCCCTGCGGGACTGCATCGAGCGGCTCGCCGGGCCTTACCGCGAATCGATCGAGCTGCACTACCGCCAGCGCCGCACCACCGACTGGATGTCCGCGCACCTGGCCGTGACCCGCGAGGCCATCCAGAAGCGCCTCCAGCGGGCCCGGGCGAAGCTGGCGGAGTGCCTCGAAGGCAAGGCCGTCTTCGCCGCCATGGAGCAACCGCCGTGAACGACGACAACGACAATGCCCGGGAGCCCGGCCCCGCCCGGCGGTGCGACGACCGGCTCGTCCACGCGCTGCTGCTTCACCTGCACGACCCGCGCGCCGCCAGCCGACGCGAGGCGCGGGTCGCGAGGGTGATGGCCGTCCTGCGCCGTCCCCCCGGCGCCGCCGCGCCGGCCCCGCGCGCGCCCCGCCCCCGGGGGGGGCGCCCCGCGGCCAGGGCGGCGGCCGCCGCGGCGCTCATCATCGTCGGCGTCCTCCTGCTCACCTCCACGGAAGAGGTCGCCCTGGCGTCGCTCGAGGACATCCTGGGCGCGCTGGGGCGCCCGGGCGACCGCACCTTCCGCATCCGCGTCGAGGGCGGCGATCCCGGCGCGCCGGGACCGGGCGCCCGGCAGCGCCCGGGCCTCGACGCGGCGCTGCTGTACCTGCGCGACGGCGATCAGTTTGTGCTCATCCGCACCGGCCCCGGCGGCGAGAAGGCGCTCGACGGCTTCGACGGGCGGGCGAGCTGGCGGATCCGCGCGGGCGTCGTCGTCGAGCAGGCCGAGGGGCCCGGGGCGGGGAAGATCCCCGTGCCGTCATTGATGGCCGAGATGCCGGTGGCGGACCTGCGGCAGACGCTGGCGACGCTCCGAAGCGGCTACACGGTCGAGCGGCTCGACATGGCGCCGCTGGAGGAAGGAGGTGCCGCCTTCCGGCACGTGTTCGCCCGCAAGGCCGCCCGCGAGGCGAAGGGCCCCGGCACCATCGAAATCTGGGCCGACCCCGCCACGGGCATGCCCCGGCGCGTCGTGTTCGACCAGGCCAAGTTCCAGGGCAGCCCGCAGCCGCGGCGGCTCAGCTTCGACCTCATCAGCGAGCGCCCGCTGCCGCAGGGCTGGTTCCGCGCGGACTACGGCGCGGCCCGGGCCGCCGATCCGAATTCCTGAGGCGCGAGGGCCCGCCTCTGTGTCGCAGCCACGTCCCCGCCGGGAGGCCGCCACGCTTTGCCTTGCTTTCGGCGCGCAGCCGCGATTGACTATGCTTGCGGACGCGCCTCACGGGCGTCACACATGTAAGGAGCCCAGCGATGGTCAAACTGCGGAAGCCGAAGCTCGGATTCATCCCCGCCAATCGCGGGTTCTTCTCGGACAGGCTGGCGGCGAAGATGCGTGGTGACACGATCAAGGTTCTCCGCGCCGCCGGAGCGACGGTGGTCGTCCCCTCCGCCAAGGACACCAAGGTCGGCTGCGTCGAGACCGTCGAGGAGGCCCTCCTCGTCGGGCGCATGTTCCGGGACCAGCGGGTCGACGGCATCGTCGTCAACTGCGTCAACTTCGGCGACGAGAAGGGCGTCGCCATCACCGTTGCCGAGAGCGGCCTGAACGTGCCGATCCTCGTCGTCGGGGCGCAGGAGGAGGAAACGCTCACGCCCACCACCGAACGCCGCGACAGCTTCTGCGGGCTGCTGAGCACCTGCGAGGGTCTGCGCCAGCTCGGGCGGCGCTACAGCGTGCCGGAGACGCCCATCTGCTTCCCCACGGACGAGGGTTTCCGCGGCACGGCCGAGCGGTTCACCGCCGTCGTCCGCGTCGTGGCGGGCATCCGGGGGGCGCGCTACGGTCAGATCGGCGCCCGGCCGAACGACTTCTGGACCTGCCGATACAACGAGAAGGCCCTCCAGGAGCTGGGCGTGACGATCGTGACGCTGGACCTGTCGGAGGTGTTCGGCGCGATGTGGGGCATGAAGACGGACGCCGCCGTCCGCCGCGTGGTCGCGGACATGAAGGGCTCGCTCGACTGCTCCGCCGTCGCCGACGACATCCTCGAGAAGATCGCGAAGCTCGAGCTGTTCCTGAAGCGGTTCGCCCGCGAGGAGAAGCTCGACGCCCTCGGCGTCCAGTGCTGGACGAGCATCCAGCAGAACATGGGCATCTGCTCGTGCACGACGATGAGCCGGCTGGACGACGCCGGCATGCCGTGCGCCTGCGAGGCCGACATGATGGGGGCGCTGTCGATGCACGCCCTTCAACTGGCTTCGGGCGGGCCGAGCTGCCTCGCCGACTGGAACAACGTCCACAACGACGACCCGGAGCTGGTGAACTGCTGGCACTGCGGCGTGTTCCCCATGAGCTGGGCGAAGACCCCGCCGAAGATGGGCTGCCACGGAATCATCGCCGCCACCACCGGGCGCGACAAGGCCATGGGCGTCGCCGAGTTCGTCATGCAGGACGGGCCGGTGACGCTCTGCCGGGCCACGCAGGACAACGCCGGGCGCTTCAAGGCCGCCATCGCCGAGGGCGCCGTGGAGCCCAACGAGGCGAAAACGTTCGGCAGCTACGGGTGGGTGCGCATCCCCGGCATTCAGCGGCTCTACCGGCTGGTGCTGCTGAGGCACTTCCCGCACCACGTGGCCATGAACCGCGCCGCCGCCGGCAACGTGCTGTGGGAGGCGCTGGGGAACTACCTCGGCTTCGAGGTCTTTACCGCCGACCACACCGACGGCTGCTGGACGCCCGAGATGCCGTTCGGGCTGTAGCGGCACGGCCCGCGGGCGGCGAGTGGGGACTGAAGAGCGGTAGCCGTGCGCCGTTCCGGCCGGCGTTCAGCGAGCAGTCCCGGCGCGGGGGCTTCGACGCGGCAGGCGGTGTCACGGCAATTCGGTGATTACCCGGGTTGACGGATCGGGCATTTCTGGTACAATGGGCCTGTTGGGGGAGGAAACCATCCGGGGGAGGGACCCACCCGCGTGACCCCTGCACGGACGCTGTTCAGCGTAGTGACTTGCATCGGCGTTTCGCCCGGCCGCAGAGGCCGGAACGAACGCCGGAGGCCCGGCAACCGTGAATGCGTGCCTTCCCATTCCGGCAGTCGGCTCGCGGCAGGGCTCAAACGGATCGGGGGCGATTCAGAGCCCTGTCTTCGCTGCGCCCTCTCACCCGAGCACCCCGGACCGGCAGGGGCACGGCGGTCCCGACCGCATCCGCGTCACCGTCTGCCGCCGCGTGCGCCAGGCGGACCCGGTGATGGCGGCGGCCATTGGGCGGTACCGCCTCAGCGTTGGCGGCATGTCGGCAGTGTCGGCCTCGCGCCTCAGCGTCACGGCCTGAGACGGACGCCGCGGGCCCCCGCGGCGTCTCGCCCGCCCACCCCATCGCCCACGAAACAGCGTGGACCTTGCGCTCCGCGTGGCGTTAGAGTATGGGTTGGCGCTCGCCTGCCGAGACCATTGCGTTGCTGAAGACGCTGCACGGCTACATCTCGCGTGAGCTGGTCAGGGTGATGTGCCTGGCACTGGTCGCCTTCACGCTGGTGATGACGGTGCTGGGGATCATCGAGCCGCTCCGGAAGCAGGGCCTGGCGACCGAGCAGGTCGTCAAGCTGTTCGTCTACACGGTCCCGATCATGTTCTCGCTGACGCTGCCGGTGGCGGCGCTGTTCGCGGCGACGATCGTCTACGGGCGGCTCAGCCAGGACAACGAGATACTCGCCTGCCGGGCCAGCGGCATCTCGACGCTGTCGCTGCTGAAGCCGGCGCTGATTCTGGCGATCATCATCACGGGCTGCTCGCTGCTGCTGAGCAACTTCGTGGCGCCGGCGATGGCGTTGCGTGCGGCGAAGGCCGGCAAGGCCAACCTCCGCGCCATCGTCTACGGGCAGCTCCGCCAGCACGGGTACATCGAGGGCGAGATCGCCCGGGGCGAGCGGCTGTTCGTCCGTGCCGACCACGTGGACATGCCCGCCGACGAGCTGACCGGCGTCGTCGCCGTCCAAGCCAAGAGCGGCGTGGGCGCGGTCAACCTG
>CAZMDT010000047.1:0-13639 GCA_964564965.1 uncultured Planctomycetaceae bacterium
CACGGGCTTACCGAGCCCGTCGTCATCGAGATTCGCCAGTGAGCCGGTGCGGGCGGGGGCGACATCGCCCGCGGCTTCGCTTGTCCCCACAGCCGCCCGCGCTGCAATTCACCGCAGTTGTCCCATCTGCTCGCTGGGGCCGCGATCACCCCGGCGGGGGGGGGCTTCGCGCCGGACGCCCGCGACAAAGTAGTCCACGCATGACCACGCCGTCACGGTGCCCACGAGGAGGGCCACGCCGAGGCGGACGTGCCCGACGCCCTCGGCCTCCGCGACGGGGCGGACCGCCTGCGTGGCGGCCAGCGCGACGGCCCCCGTGCCCTGGACGATGGCCTTCAGCTTCCCCGACAGCCTCGCCGCGACCTTGCGGCCCGTCCGGATGCACAGGATGCGGACGTACGACACCGACACGTCCCGCAGGGCGAGCACCAGCAGCAGCCACCACGGGCTCAGCCCCGCCGCCGCCAGGCCGAAGTAAGCGACCAGCCGCGACACCGAATCGCAGTACGGGTCGAACAGCTCCCCGAACGGCCCCGCCACGCCGAGCCGGCGCGCGAGGATGCCGTCGGTCATGTCGGTGGCCTCGGCCGCCAGCAGCAGCGCGACCGCCGCCCACGCCGCCGCCCCGCCCGGCTGCGACGCCGCGAGCAGCACGGCGGCGCCCGCGGCCAGCGGCACGCGAGCGGCCGTCACCAGGCTGACGAGCATCCGGCGGCTCACAGGTCGCCTTCGATCGTCGTGACGATCATCTCCCACCCGGTGGCGGTCATGGGCCTCTCGGCGCCGGGCGGCTGGAACTGCTCGCCGGGGTCGACGATCGTGATGTCCACCCTGGCATCGTCGAAGCGCCCGGAATCGTCTTGCTCGAACGCGTGCTCGAACGAGTGGGCGAGGAAGTCCGCCGACACGCCGTGCAGCATGCCGACGACCATCGCCACGCGCTGAACCGCCTTGAAGCCGCCCTCGTCGGCGAGCTTCCGAAGCTGAGGCCAAAGCTCCTTTGCCAGCCCGTGTTCGTGCATCAGGGGATCCCTTCCGACGGCGGCTCCGCCGGCCTTTCCGCCTCCTCGACCAGCCGGGCGCCCGCCGCGGCGATTTTCGGCAGGGCGGCGGACAGCTCGGGCGTCAGTTCGCGGCCGTAGTCCACCGTCTTCGGCTGGATCGCGAGGATGCGGACATCTTCCGGCCGGTGGAAGAACCGCGCTGTCAGCGTCAGCGTCTCCATGAACGGCACGTCGTGCAGGCTCGCCCGGTGGTCGGCGGGCACGTCGCACACCTGTTGCGGCGTCACGACGCGCCACTCGCCGGGGGGCAGGTTCATCTCGGCCGAGTCGAACACCACCAGCCGCTCGGCCGCCTCGATCACGTTCAGCAGGTTCATCCCGCCCGCGCCGCCGTCGATGAACTCGACGGTGTCGGGCCAGCCGCGCCCGTCGCGGACGGCCTCCATGACGCGGACGCCGACGCCCTCGTCCTGCATGAGAACGTTGCCGATGCCGAGGACGGTGAGCCTGGCCATGGGGCCGATGTTACCTGATGTCGGCCGGGCTGGCCAGCCGGGGGGGCGGAAGTGCTTGGACCGGTCGACGCGCTGATCCGGGCGGCGAATGTACAGGCGGCGGGCCCACGCGGCGGTGCGCGGGGCGGCGCTAGAGCGTTCCCTTGGTCGAGGGCACCTCGCCGTGGCGGTCGGGGTCGACGGTCTTCGCCTGGCGCAGCGCCTGCGCGAACGCCTTGAAGATCGCCTCGGCGATGTGGTGATCGTTCGTGCCGTACGGCACGTTCACGTGCAGGTTCATTCCCGCCGTCGCGGCCAGGCGCCGGAGAATCTCCTCCACGAGCTGCGTGTCGAACGAGCCGATCTTGTCCGAGCTGAACTTGACGTTGAACACCACCGCCGGACGCCCCGACAGGTCCACCGCCACCGTCGCCAGCGTCTCCTCCATCGGCACGCTCGCCGAGCCGTAGCGCCGGATGCCCCCCTTGTCGCCGAGCGACTGCCGCAGCGCTTCGCCCAGGCAGATGGCCACGTCCTCGGCCGTGTGGTGGTCGTCCACCTCCAGGTCGCCCGTCGCCTTCACCGTCAGGTCGCACAGGCTGTGCTTGCCGAGATGGTCGAGCATGTGATCGAGGAACCCGATGCCCGTCTCGGCCGACACCGCGCCGCTGCCGTCGAGGTCCAGCGTCAGGCTGATCCGGGTTTCCTTCGTCTTCCGGGTGATGGTTGCCTTGCGGTCTGGCATGGTCTCGTTCCTGCTTCGGGAGCCGCGAACGCCGCGGACTTCGCGAATAAGTCTTGGTCAATGGATCCGGTCAACGTCGTTCGCGCTTCCCGCGGCTGGTGTCGTCACGCCGTCATCTCGCGCAGGGCGTCCAGCAGCGCCGCGTTCTGCTCGTCGGTGCCGACGGTGATCCTGAGCTTATCGCGCAGCCGGTCGGTGCGGAAGTGCCGAACCAGAATGCCGCGGGCCTTCAGCGCCTCGTGCAGGGCCCCGGCGTCGCCGCCGGCCCGCCCCGAGGGCACCTGCGCCATCACGAAGTTCGCCTGCGGCGGCCAGACGCGAAAGCCCTGCCGCTCCAGCTCCCCCGCCAGCTTCGCCCGCGACGCCTTCACCTTGCCGGCGTTGGCGTTCTTCCAGTCCTGGTCGGCGATCGCCGCGGCGCCGACGGCGGCCGGCACGGCGCCCACGTTGTAAATCTGCTTCGCCTTCGCGAGCCCCTCGATCACCGCCGGGCGCGCGACGGCGTATCCCAGCCGCAGGCCCGCCAGCGAGTAGCCCTTCGAGAGCGTCCGCAGGATGACGACGTTCTCGTGCCGCCGCACCAGCTCGAGGGCGTCCGCCTCGGCGAAGTCCACGTACGCCTCGTCGATGACCAGCAGCCCGTCGACCCGCCCGGCGAGCTCGCCAAGCTCCCCGGTCGCCGCCGCGGTGGCCGAGGGGCTGTTGGGGTTCGCCACGAACACGACGGCCGCGCCCGCCGAGGCCAGTGCGTCAACCGGCAGACGGTAGTCCTCATCGAAGGGCACCTCGACCCGCGGGGCGTTCTCGATGTGCGCCTGCGTGGCGTAGAAGGTGAAGGTGGGTGTGGGATAGGCGATCGCCCGGCCCGGCCCGGCGGCGGCGCGCGCGATCATCATGATCAGGTCATCGCTGCCGTTGCCGGGGAGGATCCAGTCGGTCCCGAAGCCGATGACGCCGGCGACGGCCTCTCGGAAGCGCGTCGCCATGGCATCGGGGTACAGGCGCAGCTCGTCCGCGGCCGTCGCCCGCAGCAGCTCCATGGCCCGTGGCGAGGGGGGGTAGGGGTTCTCGTTGGTGTTGAGCTTGACGACCTTCGCCCCCCGCGGCGGCTGGGCGCCGGGGACGTAGGGGGACATTCGGGCAATGCTCTGCCTGAAGAGTTTCACCTTGCGTCTCTCCGGGTTCCGTTGCGCCCCGGGGGCGCCTGTCAGTAGCCACGGGCGCGTGCCCGTGGGAAGCTTCTCAGTCCTTAATCCCCGGTCCCGTTCCGTCTCGTCGCAGCCGAATGGCCTCGGCGTGGCCCGTCAGGCCCTCCCGCGTGGCGAAGTCGATGGCGTCGCCGGCGTCCTCGGCCAGGGCCGCCGCGTCGTAGTGGATCACGCTGGAGGCCTTCAGGAAGTCGTTGCAGCTCAGCGCCCCAAAGAACCGCGCCGTGCCGCCCGTCGGCAGCACGTGCGACGGCCCGGCCACGTAGTCCCCGAGCGGCACGGGCGTCCACCGCCCGAGGAAAATCGCCCCGGCGTTGCGGATGCGTGCCAGGGCCGCCTCGTCGTCGACCGTGACGATCTGAAGGTGCTCCGGAGCGAACGCGTTGGCCACCTCGCACGCGGCGGGCAGGTCCGGCACGAGGATGATCGCGGAGAAGACGTCGAGCGAGGCGCGGACGGCCTCGGCGCGGTCGAGCCGGGCGAGCTGCCCTTCGATGGCCGCCGCCACGGCCGCCGCGAGCTTCGCCGACGGCGTCACCAGGATCGCCGAGCCCGGGTCGTGCTCCGCCTGGGCCAGCAGATCGGCGGCGAGCCACGCCGGATCGGCGTCGTCGTCGGCGACGATGAGGACCTCGCTCGGCCCGGCGATGGCGTCGATGCCGACGAGTCCGAGCACCTGGCGCTTGGCCTCGGCGACGAACGCGTTGCCCGGGCCGACGATCTTGTCGACGGGGGGCACGTGTTCGGTGCCGCAGGCGAAGGCGGCGACGGCGACGGCCCCGCCGAGGCGGTATACCTCGCCGACGCCCAGCTCGCCGGCCAGCGCGAGCACCATGTCGTCCACGTCGCCGCCCGCGAGCGGCGGGCTGGCCAGGGCGATATCGGGCACGCCCGCCACCTGCGCCGGCACGACGGTCATGAGCACGGTGGAGGGGTACAGGGCCTTCATGCCGGGCACGTACACGCCGGCGCGCCCGACGGGCGTGTAGCGGACGCCCAGCTCGCGCCCGCCGCGCCGCATCGGCGGCGGCGCCTCCACGAGGATGCTCTGCTGGTACCGCCGGATGTTTTCGCGCACCCGCCGCACGAGGGCGAGGAAGTCGGCGTCGGCGGCCGCGTGCGCCTCAGCGATCCGCTCCGCCGGAACGCGGATGGTCTCCGGCGTGAGGTCGGCGCCGTCGAGCTTCCGCTCCAACTCCACCAGGGCCGCGTCGCCGCCGGCGGCGACCTGCGCGATGATGTCGCTGACGATGGCGGGCACGTCGGCGCCGGCGTCTTCGGCGGTGGTCAGCCTGCCGGCGCGGAGCCGGTCGCGAAGCTCGCGCACGGCGGGGTCGCTCAGCGGCGAATCGCTCCTGATGATGCGTAGGCTCATGTCGGGTCTCACTCTATCGGCAAACGGGCGGCGCCGCAATTGCACGAGGCGGCGGCGCAGCGGGGGGCTGGACGGTACGAACGGGAGGTGCGTGCCGGGCCTTACGCCCGGTGGGCGTGGGGGTGTGCGAGCACCAGGATGTCAGCCACGGCGGCCATGTCGGAATCTCCGGCGCACTGATACCGGGAAGTATACGGCGCGGCGCGGGTGGCGCCAAGCGCCTGCCCGCTGCCCCGGGAGTCCGGAACAAACCGGCTTCTTGTGCGTTAGTACAGTAGACGAGTGCCTTGGGACCACATAGGGGAACTAACCGATGAACAAGTTTGCCGCCGTGTTCGTTCCGGCGGTGGTGGCGGTCTGCGCCGTCGCCACAGCCGCCACCCCTCACAAGGACTACGACACCCTCTTCAAGGCCGCCAACATCACCGGCAAGCCGATTCTCATCATGTATTGGCAGCCGACGGAGGACGTGTACGCCCGTGTGGCCCGCCAGTACATCCTGTATCGCAGCCAGCACATCATCTACGCGAACTTCGAGGTCGCCGAGATCCACATCACGCTGAACGACGAGCGCTTCAGGAGGTACGCGCGCAAGGTGGCGGGGGGGCTGGTGCCGATCTGGGTGGTGCTGACGCCGGAAGGCGACTTCATCGACGGCGGCGACGGGGGCACCGTGGGCTTCAAGGAAGACCAGATGTGGCAGACGCGGATGCGAAAGATCGCGGCGAAGCATCCCCCGCTGCCGCAGCGCGTTCGCGAGGAGGCGGCGCAGGCTTTGGCGCGGGCGGCGCTGGCGCACGAGGTCGGGCAGTACAAGGAGGCGCACAGCCTGGCCACGGCGGTGGCCGAGCGCGTGTGGTTCCCCCGGCAGCTCAACGCCGCCGCCAAGGCGCTGGTCGCGAAGGTCGACCAGACGGGCCAGGCCATGCTCCAGTCGGCGGCCGCCCTTGCCGAGAAGGCCAAGCTCCTCGATGCGGCCAAGCAGTACGAGCTGATCAAGTTCGCGTTCACGGTGGAGCACCCGGCGGGTGAGGAAGCCGTCAGAAAGCAGGCGGCGCTGCTGCGTCAGGACGCGGGCGTGTCGCGGGAGTTCGCCGTCCTGAAGCGGCAGGTGTGGGCGGGGCATCTGCTGGCCGTTGGGCGGGCGCTCGAGAAGAAGAGCCAGAACCGCGACGCGATCACGGCCTACCGGCAGGCGGGGCAGTACGGCGGAACGCCGCAGGCCGCCGAGGCCCTGGAGGCGCTGCGGACGCTCGAGGCCAGGCAGGCGGGCAGGCCACTGACCACCGGGCCGACGGGAACGGCGGCATCGACCACCCGGCCCGCGCCGCCGCCGGACGAGGGTCCGAGCGCTGCGGAGAAGGCGGAGAAAGCGGAGAAGACGGCCGCGGCGCTCGTCAGCATGGCCAAGGCCTTCCATGGCGTCGGGCAGCGCGACGCGGCGCGGAACAAGCTCCTGGAGGTCCTGCTGAAGTACCCCAAGACGCGGGCGGCGCTGGCGGCGACGCGGCTGATGGGCGAGTGGGGCATGAAGCTGCCGGACCAGCCTGAGTAGGCGGTCCGCTACGTCTGCCCGCCGAGGACAAACCGGCGGATGGCCTCGGCGACCCCGCCGGCATCGCTGGCGGCGACGGCGCAGTCGGCGGCGGCCAGGGCCTCGGCCGAGGCGTTGCCCACGGCGACGCCCGTTCCCGCCCACCGCAGCATGCCGACGTCGTTGGCGTTGTCGCCGAGGGCCAGCACTTCGTCCGCCTCGCAGCCCAGCTCCCCCGCGACGGCGCGCAGCGCCTTGCCCTTCGACGCCGCCGCGTGCGAAATCTGGAGCATCTCATCCTCCGTCTGGATGATGCGGACTTCGGTGGCGAACCGTGCCCGAACGGCCCCCGCCACGGGTGCCAGGCCCCCCGGTTCGCCCAGCACGAGCAGCTTCGTCACCGGCTGGTTGATCCAGCGGGCCATGGGGGCGAGCACGTCGGGGCCGCCGAGCTTCGTGGTCTCGTTGAGGTACTTCGGATCGACGCGGTCGGTGTACCACCGGTCGAGCACCTCGGCCGACACCAGCGCCCGGGGATACAGTCGCCGGACGAGATAGGCCACGTCGCGTGCGACGCCGGCGGCGATGGGCAGGTGGAGCAGTCGGCGGCCGGTGCCGGGGTCGAGCACCAGGGCGCCGTTGTAGCAGATCATCGCCCCGCGGAGGCCGAGCCGGCGGTGGAACGGCAGCGTGCTGCGCGGCGCCCGCGCGGTGGCGAGCACCACCGCCACGCCGGCCTCCAGAGCGTCGGCGACGGCATCGGCGGCGGTCTGCGGGACGGCCTTCGCCGCGTCGAGCAGCGTGCCGTCCAGATCAAGGGCCACGAGGCGGATAGGCATTGCGTTCGCCCCCCGGCGGAATCATAATGGCCGCGGTCCGGGTTGGCATGGGGATTTGCCCCGCCCGTCGGCCGAATTCCCGCCGTCGGCGGAACTCTGGCGGGGCGCGGGTGTCTAATGGCGGGGCGGGCCCGTGCCTGCCGGGCGAGCGCGGCGGCCGCGCATTGCGCGATGTGAGCAGGGGAGCGATGCAATGCCAACACAATTCATTCGTATGGCCTGCGTGGCGGCGGTGGTGGTCGTTCTGACGGCCGCGGCGCCGGGGCAGGGCCAGGTGGTCGCCGAGGCGGTGGTGGGGCTTGCCGGCGGCGGGCCCCCGTCGGGCACAGCGCGGAAGGGCGGCCTGCACCTGCCCCAGGGCCGGAACGTCAGCTTCAACTACGTCATGACCGACGGCGGGGGGTTCCGTTGGGACATCCAGTACTACGGCACTGTGGCGCAGGGCACGAACTACGCCTACAGCGGCGGCATGTACTGCCAGGTGAACGGTTCGAACGTGCGGAGCAACACGGGCCAGGGGTGGGTCAATGCCACCGGCGACGAGATCGAGATCGGCCCGCACAGCGGCAACAGCCTGAAGATCTACCGGCGGATTCGCGTCTACAAGGATCAGTCGCTCGCCCGCTGGCTGGATATCTTCGAGAACCCCACGGGGCAGGCGATCACCATCCAGTTGCAGTACTACTCGTACGTGAACTACGGCATCCAGCGGATGGTGTCGGAGTCGGGACAGGCGAGCTTCGCCACGGGCGACCGGTTTTTCGTCACGGAGACTCGCCAGTCGGGCAACAACACCCCGTCGCTGCTGCACGTGGTCTGCGGGAAGCGCGCCAAGCTCCAGCCCTCGGTCCAGATTCAGGGCAACAGCGTGTACTTCCGCTACCGTCTGACCGTCCCCGCCAACAAGACCGTCCTGCTGTGCCACTTCGAGTCGCAGGACCACGGCGTTGAAACGCTCCTCAAGCGCGGCAAGGCGCTGCGGGCCTACCAGCTCCTCCGCGACCTGTCGCCCGGCGTGCGCCAGCTCATCCTCAACTTCCCCGTGTCGTTCGGGTTCGCGGACATCGACCTGGACCGGACGGAGACGGCCGACCAGGTCATCCTGGCCAACGGCGACCCGGTCCTGGGGACGGTGACGAACAAGTCGTTCACAATCGGCACGTTCTACGGCGACATCGAGGTGCCGGCCGACAAGGTCCTGGGCATGGTGCCGATCGCCGGCGAATCGGAGCGTGTCCGGGTGCTGATGGTCGACGGGCAGGTGGTCTCGGGCGAGCCGGCGGACAAGTCGCTGACGGTGGCGCTGGCCTCGGGCGGGGGGACGCTGAGCGTTCCGCTGAACCGGGTGCGGCAGTGGTCATACCGCATATCGGACTCGCGTCCGGCCGAGGTGACGTTCGCGGGCCCGGTGGCGGTGCTGCGGACGGGGGACCGCCTCACGTTCGATGCGGCGAAGACCGAGCTGTCCTTCCGGACGCGGCACGGCGTGGTGCGGCTGGAGGCGAAGGACCTGCTGGAGGTGTCGCTGGACAACACCGGCAACGCCGTCCACCGGGTGGTGTTTCTGAACGGGTCGCGCCTGGCCGGGTTCCTCGAGCCGGAGCAGGTGGAACTCGCCCTCCGCCTGGGCCCGAAGCTTCTCGTCCCGCGCGACCGCATCGTGAAGATGGTTTTCGCCTCCGAAGAGCAGCCGGACCAGACGCTGACCCGCCTGGTGCTGACGAATGAGGACGAGTTGTTCGGCGAGCTGGCCGATGAGGGGCTGACAGTGAAGACGGAGTATGGCGCCGTGTCGGTCAGGCCCCGGAACGTGCGGGCGATGGCCTTCGACGGCGAGCAGGTGGGGCGGCTCGTGCTGCAACTGTGGGACGGCACGGTCCTGCGGGGGCGCCTCGAGCAGGAGGGGCTGCTGTTCGTCCTGGCCGGCGGGGCGAAGCTCAACGTCCACGTCGGGCAGGTGCAGGCCATCGTTCGCAGCCAGGCGCTGCCTCCCGACGACGTCCGCAAGCGCGTCGAGCAGCTCGTGGCGCAGCTCGGGGCGGAGAGCTACCGCGACCGCGAGGCCGCCATGAAGGCCCTGCTGAAGATGGGCGCCGGCGTGGCGCCCCTGCTGAAGAAGCACGCCGCCAACGACGACCCGGAGGTGCGCCAGCGGATCGAGGAGATCCTCGAGCGGCTCGGCGGCGCCGATGGGGGCGCCGGTCCGCCGCTGCCGGAGGAGTTCATCCAACTGCAGGTCCGCGACTGAAGCGCCGGGCGAAAGGGACGAGTGACGTGACGAGGACGGGCACGCTTTGGGTTGCGTTCGTGCTGGCGGCCGCTGCGCCGGCGGCGACGGGCGAGGACAAGGGCATTCACATCACGGGCCAGCGGCGACAATCCTTCACCTGGCAGGTGACGGACGCCGCGGCCTACCGGTGGGACATCAGCTCGTACGGGCAGGTCAGCGACGGGACGAACGACGCGTACGACGGGGGCATGCGGCTGACGGTGAACGGCTCGACGTGGAGCTACAACTCCACGGGGGCGCTGAGCGAGGACGGGCGTGAGGTGGAGATCGGCCCGTGGACGCAGGGCTCGCTGCGCGTCTGGCGGCGGATCTACGTCGATCCGGAGATCGGCTACTGCCGCTGGATCGACATTTTCGAGAACACCACCAGCAGCGCGCAGAACGTGGCCGCCCAGTATTACTCGAACATGGGCGGCTCCACGCAGACGACCTTCACCACCAGCGGCAAGACGGACCTCGATGCCGAGAAGGACTGGGGCATCGTGACGGGCTACGGCGCGGGCAACTCGTCGCGCCCGGAAATCGTTCACGTCTTCGCCACGCCGAACTCCACGTTCAAGCCGCGCTTCACCTGGACGCGGAACAGCGACAGCCTTTACTACCGTGCCGACTTCAAGGTCCCCGCCAAGCAGACCCTCGCCCTGTGCTTCTTCGAGGCCCAGCGCCGCGGCTGGCCCGAGGCCACCAAGTTCCTCAAGGGCTTCGACGCCTCGAAGGAGCTGCGAAAGGTCCCGCCCGCCCTGCGCCGCATCCTGCACAACATGGGCGGGGCCGTCCTCGTCCTCGGCACCCTCGAGCTGCCCCGACGCGAGAAGCAGGACCTCGTCGTCAAACGCAACGGCGACGAGCTGCCCGGCGCGATCCAGAACCGGAAGTACGTCGTCGAGGCGTTCTACGGCCGGCTGGAGCTGCCCGCCGATCGCGTCGTCGGGTTCAAGGTGCCCGCCGAGGACGAGCCGTTCGTCCGCGTCGGGCTCGTCGACGGACAGGTCGTTTCCGGCAACCTGATGTCGGGGCCGCTGGAGATCCTGCTGGACAGCGGCAACAAGCAGACGCTCCCGCCGGGGGCCATCGCGACGGCGGCGTACCGGCTGTCGGAGCAGCGCCCCGAGCAGATCAAGATCTCGCGCCCGATGGTCGTCCTCCGCTCGGGCGAGCGGCTGTTCTTCGAGGCCGATGACCTCGACACCACCTACCACACCGAGTACGGCGACGTGAAGCTCAAGCCCGATGACCTCCAGGTGATCTACCTTGACACGCCGGACGGCGGGCTCCACCGCGTGGTGTTCTCCAACGGCTCGATCCTGTCGGGCCTGCTGACGGCCGAGGACCTCCAGCTCCGGCTCGACCTCGGCAAGACGCTGAAGATCCGGCGCCAGCTCGTGCATTACTTCGCCTTCCCCCCCCCGGCGAAGACGGAGGAGGTCCCGCTGGCGGAGATGGCGCTGCGGAACGACGACGTTCTCCGCGGACGGATCGCCGACAAGACGCTGGCGGTGGACACGCGGTTCGGGCGAATCACCGTGGCGCCGAGCGACATCGAGACGATCGCCTTTGCCCGGGATGCGGACCTGGGGAAGGTGCAGCTCAAGCTGCGCGACGGCACGTCGGTCAGCGGGCGGTTCGTGGGCGAGCACCTCAGGTTCAAGATACACCCCGGCCCGGTCCTGCCCGTGTTTGTCGGGCACATCGTGCAGGTCGAATGCCCGGAGGGCTCGCACCCGACGACCCGCCCGACGACGCGCCCGGCCACGACCCGGCCGGCTGCCACTTCCGCCGCCGGGCGCGCGGCGGAGCCGGTGCGCCTCAGGCCGGACCGGGACGAAGCCGCCGCCCAGGCGGACGACATCAGGAGGCGCCTGGTGATGATCGCGGCCATGCGGGAGAAGCTCGCCGCGGCCGGCAACCCGAACCCCGGCGTGATGGCGCAGCTCGAGGCCCAGGAGGCGGAACTGCGAAAGGTCCTCGCCGACGTCGAGGCCCGACGGCACGCGGCGCCCGTCCGGTAGGGGGGCGTCGGGGGCGTTGCACTTCGCCCGCCCCGCGGCATAATGGGGCCATGGCCAGACCGGACCGCTTCTCCGCCCGCTGGGAGCAGTACCGCCACCAGACGCACCGCCCGCTGCACTGTCTGGTCTACATCCTGCCGCTTCTGGTGTTCTTTCACGTCGGCACGGCCTTCTACGGCTCCGACCTGCTGGCCCCGCGACACATCGGGAAGATCCTCAGCTACTTCGGCGCGACGGTGGCGTACCTGCCGGCGGCGCTCATCGTGGTGGTGCTGCTGCTTCAGCACGTGGTTCAGCGGGACCGCTTCGCCGTGCGTCCGGCCGTGCTGGCGGGCATGCTGGCCGAGAGCGTGCTCTGGACGCTGCCGCTGATCGCCACGGCCTACATCGCGGGGCGCCCCTGGGCGCAGCAGGCCACGGCGCCCGCCGCGGCGCCCGCCGCGTCCCGCCCGATCCTCCAGCAGGCCGTCCTCGCCGTCGGCGCCGGCGTCTACGAGGAGTTCGTCTTCCGCCTTGTGCTCATCAGCCTCATGCTCCTTCTGCTGGTGGACGTGTTCGAGCTGCGCCGCGACCTGGTGACGGTCATCGTCGTGGTGCTGACGGCGGGGTGCTTCGGCCTGTACCACTTCTCGGCCGCCGACCTGACGGCCGCCGGCTTCCCCTGGCACGACCTGGTCTTCTTCGCCCTGGCGGGGGTGTACCTCGGCGGGCTGTACGTGTTCCGCGGGTTCGGCATCGCGGTGGGGGCGCACGCCATCTACAACCTCTACTCGATGGCGTACCACGTGCGCGGGTAGGGCGGGCCTACTGCCAGGGGAACTCCTGCCCCGTGAGGCGGGTGTAGGCCTCGATGTACTTCACCCGTGTCTTCTGGACGATCTCGGCGGGCAGGGGCGGCGCGGGGGGCTTGCGATCGAACTTGATCTTGTCGAGGTAGTCGCGGACGAACTGCTTGTCGAAGCTGGGCTGCGGGCGCCCGGGCTTGTAGGCGTCGGCGGGCCAGAACCGCGAGGAATCCGGGGTGAGGCACTCGTCGATGAGCAGCAGCTGCCCGTCGGCGTCGGTGCCCCATTCGAACTTCGTGTCGGCCAGGAGTATGCCGCGATCGGCGGCGTACTCGCGGGCCCGGCGGTAAAGCGCCAGGGACCGCCGGCGGACCTCGGTCATCACGTCCTCGCCGACGAGCCGGCAGGCACGCTCGAAGGAGATGTTCTCGTCGTGGCCTTCGGCGGCCTTGGTGGCGGGGGTGAAGATCGGCTCCGGCAGCTCCGAGGACTCCTTGAGCTTCGCCGGGAGCTGGACGCCGCAGACGCTGCCGCCCGCCTTGTACTCCCGCCAGCCGCTGCCCGCGAGGTAGCCCCGCACCACCGCCTCGATGGGGATGACCTTCGCCCGCCGGCAGAGCATGAACCGCCCCTCCAGCTCCTGGTCGCCCGGGTCGAAGGGCAGATCCTTCACGCTCACCGACACCAGGTGGTTCGGCGTCACGCTCTGGAGCATGCCGAACCAGAACGCGCTGATCTGCGTGAGCACCCGCCCCTTGTCGGGAATGCCGTTGGGCATCACCACGTCGTACGCGCTGATCCGGTCCGTCGCCACGATCAGCAGGTGCTCCGGAAGCTCGTAGATGTCCCGCACCTTGCCGGATCGCTTCGGATACTCCCCCACGGATGTCGTCAGCAGGGCCGTGCTCTTCATGGCCCCTCTTCTACCCCCCTCCGCCCGCCGGGTCAAGCGCCGGCACGGGCCGCTCGGCGACACCTCCGCCGTCGTCGCTGCGCGGCTCCCGCCGCCCGCCGCCGCCGGCAGCGCCGCCCAGATGCCCGCCGTCGTCACCCAATCCCTCGTCGCCGTCATTGCCGGTGCCTCCCGACTGGTTCCGGCGCCGTGGGACCCGGGCGCGGCGGGTGAATCAGCCGCCGCCGGGCCGTCCCAGCCGGCGCCGGCAGCGCCCGTTGAGCGTTGCGGATTCCCAGGCGTGTCGGGCGTTGGCCCTTGGGCCTTGCGCCCGGCAAGTTCTTGCGCGTTCTTGCGCATTCTTGCGCATTCTTGCGCGCCCTTGCGCATTCTTGCGCGTTCTTGCGCATTCTTGCGCGTTCTTGCGCGTTCTTGCGCGTCGGTTTCGTCATAAGGCACCGTTA
>CAZMDT010000048.1:0-13561 GCA_964564965.1 uncultured Planctomycetaceae bacterium
CCTGTAACATGGATAATGTGCCCCGGTTGAGGATCCCCTCTCTGACAGGACGGCCCCGATCGCGAGGGCCACGCGAAAGGCATCCGTGCAAGGCGGCTCCGGCACCTCGGGCTCCCTCAAGCCTTCGCCCGATGGCTGCGCGCCCGGTGCGCCCCGCCGACCCGCCTCCACCCCGGCGCGATCCGGCTGGAACGGGCTGGAGGCGCTCGAGCCGCGGATTCTCCTGTCCGCCGGGCCGAAGGTCCTCGCCCTCATGCCCGCCGGCCACGCCGACCAGCCCTTCGCCGCGCTCGTCGTCGAGTTCGACCGCCCGATCCAGCCCGACACCTTCACGCCTGACGACGTGGTCTTCACGGGCGCGGCCGGGCGCGTCAGCCCCAACTCCGTAGCCGCTCTTGACGCCCAACGCTTCAGCATCCTCACCGACGGGCTTGGCTCCTTCGCCTCCTCAGTCGCCATCGGGCCGGATATCCTCGACCTCGCCGGCAGCGCCATGGACCAGGACGCCGACGGCATCTGCGGCGAGCCGGACGAGGACGTCTTCACCGACGTGCTCGTTCCGGGCAACGTGGGGCTGGTGCTGTACGACACGGCCGAAGGCCCGTACGTGGCCGGTGCCGACCCGCCGGCCCACACGAACCGCCCGGATGTCACGACGATCACGCTGACGCTGTCGGAGGCGGTGGTGGGCGAGGGCGCCCGCGACGCCGCCACCTACACGCTGCTGTATCTGGGCGCCAACCGCGCGGTCGGCGGCGCCGACGACGTCGAGATCAACGTCGTGCCCGCCTACGCCGACGGCGCCACGCAGATCGACCTGTCGGTCTCGCCGGCGCTGGCGCAGGGCCTGTACCAGCTGACGGCCCGCGCCGGCGCCGCCGACGGGCTGCGCGACCTCGACGGGAACCCGCTCGACCAGGACCGCGACGGCGTCGGCGACGATTACGTCACGACGTTCGACGTGGACCTGACGCCGCCGGCCGTGGCGGGGACGGAGGTGGGCACGGCGCTGTCATTCGACGGGTCCGACTACGTGACGATGGGCGACGTCCTCGACTGGGGCACCGGAAGCTGGACCGTCGAGGTGTGGTTCAGGAAGACTACCAGCAGCACCTCGAACATGAAGCTGCTGAACAAGGGCAGGACCACTGCCGGAACGCCCGCCAACGCCGGATACCAGGTCCGCGTCCGCAGCCACATTGTCGAGTTCACCGTCTGCGACCAGAGCGGCGCCGCGGTGACCGCCACCACGCCCGAGCCCGCCATCAACGCCTGGCACCACGTCGCCGCCGTGCTCGACCGCGCCTTGGGCGAGATCCGCCTGTACCTCGACGGCGTTCTGTCCGACGCGCAGCCGATCGGCGCCCTGGGCAGCCTCGACACGAACATTCCGCTGGCGGTGGGGGCGCTCGACCGCGGCGCCTTCGGCAGCGTGGTGGAGTTCTTCCGCGGGACCATCGCCGACGTGCGGATGTGGGACATCGCCCGCGACGGCGCGGACATCCAGGCCGACATGCGCCGCCGGCTTGCCGGCACCGAGCCCGGCCTCGCCGCCCACTGGCGGTTTGACGACGGCGCCGGCGGCGTCGCCGCCGACGGCGCCGGCAGCCACGACGGCACGCTCGGCGCCGGCGCGGCGGCCGCCAGCCCGGCGTGGGTGCCCTGCGACGCCCTCATCGAGCGCAGCACGCTCCGCGTGACCTATGCCGACGTGGGGGGGATGGACGCCACCTCCGCCACCGACCCGGCGGCCTACGCCCTGACCGCCAGCGGCGGCGACGGCACGTTCGGCGACGGCAACGAGGGCGCACCCGCCGGCCCGGCGTCGGTGGCGTTCGAGGCGGCGACGCGCACCGCCACGCTCCACTTCGCCGACGCCCTCGCCCAGGAGCACTACGAGCTCGCCATTGCCGGCACGGTGAGCGACCTGGCGGGCAACGGCCTGGCCGGCGGGGGCTACACGAGCGGGCCGCTTCAGGTCGAGATTGGCCCGGCCGAGGTCACGCTGGACCTCCAGGACGCCAGCGACTCCGGCGTCGCCGGCGACGACGAAATCACCCACGACGCCACGCCGACCTTCGACGTCGCCGTCAACAAGCGCGGGCGGATCGAGATCGACTACGACGCCGACGGGACGCCGGAGGAGACCCGCGAGGTCGCCGGGGCGGGCACCTATGCCTTCACCGCGCCGCTGCTCGCCGACGGCGACCACAACGTCACGGCGACGTTCGTGCCGTGGGTCGGCACGCCGGCCGTCGCGACGCTCCCGGTAACCATCGACACGCAGGGCCCCTCATGCCTGCCCGGTCCGGCTGACGTGCTCGCGCCGTACTTCGAGCGGCAGGTGGTCTTCTCGGAGGAGGTCTACGCGGCGGGCTTCACGCCGGCGGACACGCGGCTCACCGGCCCCGGCGGCGCCGACCTGGGCGCGGCCCTGGCCGTTGCCGGAGCGGGCACCACCTACACGGTGACCTTCGACCCCGTCAACGCCAAGGGCGACTACCTCCTCGCCATCGGCCCGGACGTCGTTGACATCGCCGGCAACCCGATGGACCAGGATGCCAACGGCACCAACGGCGAGGCGCAGCAGGATGTGTTTGACGACGCCTTTGTCATCGTCCGCGACCTGGCGCCGGGGCTGTGGCTCACGCGAGTCGAGCCCGTCGGGGCGGCCGGGCAGCCCTTCAGCCAGTTGCGCGTCCTCTTCAGCAAAGCCGTCAACGACGCCACCTTCACCACCGCGGACGTCCAGCTCACCGGGCCCGGCGGACCCCTCGCCGCCCTCGGCATCACCAAGCTGGGCGAGCAGTACTACGAGATCGACTTCGGCGACCAGACGACCGCCGGGGAGTACACGCTGACGGTCGGGCCGGACATCGAGGCCGCCAACAGCCCCGTCATGGACCAGGACCACGACGGGACGGCTGGCGAGGGCGAGGACGCCTACGCGGCGGTACTGTTCTCGGCCGACGTGACGGTGTCCGGCGGCGATGCGGCGTACGACGGTCTGAACGTTGTGGTCCGCGGCGCCACGGCCACGATCAACGGGTCGCACGCCTTCGCCAGCCTGTCGGTGTTGGACGGCGGGGTCGTGACGCACACGGCCGCGACCGCGAGCGAGGAGTACCGGCTCGAGCTGACGCTCACCGACGGACTGTGGATTGACGCGGACTCACGGATCGACGTGACGGACCGGGGCTACCTGGAGGGGTACACGTTCGGCAACACGACCACGGGCGGGGCGACGGGCTACTCGGGCGGCAGCTACGGCGGCCTGGGCGTGAACCGCGAGGGCGGGGCGGCGAACTGGACGTACGGGGATTACCTGGACCCGAGCGCCCCGGGCTCGGGCGGCTGGGGGCAGAACGTCATTCGGACGGGCAGCGGCGGTGGGCTGGTCCGCATCACGGCGGGGTCGGCAGCGATCGACGGGTCGATCCTCGCCAACGGCGGGGACGGGTCCTACAGCTACTACACGGGCACGGGCGGCGGCGGCAGCGGCGGGGGCATCAAGCTGGTGGTGGAGACGCTGTCGGGGACGGGGTGGATCAGCGCGGACGGGGGCGACTGCACCAGCGGCAGCGGCGGGCCGGGCGGCGGGGGGCGCGTGGCGATCTACCACGGGACGATGACGCTGGAGGAATCTCACGTGACGGCCCACGGGGGGACGGGGTCTTCCGGTCCGGCGGCCGTCGGCACGGTGTATCTAAAGGATGAGGGCGGGGAGGGCGTGCTCCGCATCGACAGCCATGGGACGCCGACGGGCGTGTGGACGCCGCTGGGGCGGGCGTCGGACACGAGCTTCGAGGCTGACCGGCTGGTGGTCAGCGGCGCGGGGGTGGTGGCGGCGCCGGAGCACGAGATGCCGGTGATCGCCAACAACGTGGACATCGAGGCCGGCGGGGTGCTGACGCACCAGTACACCACGGCCGGGCAGGTCTACACGCTGGTGCTTTCGATTGCCGGGGCGCTGTGGATTGACGCGGACTCACGGATCGACGTGACGGACCGGGGCTACCTGGAGGGGTACACGTTCGGCAACACGACCACGGGCGGGGCGACGGGCTACTCGGGCGGCAGCTACGGCGGCCTGGGCGTGAACCGCGAGGGCGGGGCGGCGAACTGGACGTACGGGGATTACCTGGACCCGAGCGCCCCGGGCTCGGGCGGCTGGGGGCAGAACGTCATTCGGACGGGCAGCGGCGGTGGGCTGGTCCGCATCACGGCGGGGTCGGCAGCGATCGACGGGTCGATCCTCGCCAACGGCGGGGACGGGTCCTACAGCTACTACACGGGCACGGGCGGCGGCGGCAGCGGCGGGGGCATCCGCCTCGACGTCGGGGTGCTTTCCGGGGCGGGCACCATCGAGGCCGACGGCGGGGGGGGCACCAACGGCAGCGGCGGGCCGGGCGGCGGCGGACGCATCGCCATTTACTACTGGGGCGATCAGCAGTTCCCGCTGGCGAGCATCACGGCCGCCGGAGGCACCGGAAGCGCCGGGACCGCCGGCGACGGCTCCATCCATATCGAGAAGACTTCGAGCGACACGGTGCCGCCGATCATCGTCAGCCACGCCCCGTCCGGGAGGATCGGCAGCGACCTGGCCGTCGTCACGGTCCAGTTCAGCGAGCCGATTGCCGAGGCGAGCTTCACCGGCGCCGACGTGACGGTCACGCTGCCGGGCGGCGGGGCCGTCGCCCCGGCGGACATCACGGCCTCGCGGGTCGACGTGGGCAAGTACGAGATCGCCTTCCCCGCCCAGTCGGCGGAGGGCGCCTACGGCATTGCCGTCGGGCCCGACATCACCGACCTCGCCGGCAACCCGATGTCGGCCGCCTACGAGAAGCTGATCACCATCGACAAGACGCCGCCGGGCGTGACGGGCATGACGCCTTCGGGCGAGGTGCACGACTCGCTGGACCACTTCGACGTGACGTTCGGGGAGACGATCGACGCCGCCACGCTGACGGCCGACGACGTCGCCGTCGTGGGGCCGCTGGGGCCCGTGACGGTGGCGGCCGTCACGCACGTCCTCGCCGACACGTACCGCGTGACCTTCGCCCGCCAGGTGGCGCCGGGCACGTACACGCTGACGCTCGGGCCGGACGTCGCCGACCTCGCCGGCAACCCGATGGTCGCGGCGTTCGTGGGGCAGGCGCAGCTCAAGGTGGCCGACCTGGCCGCCTATCTCGAGGCCGGCCTCGCCCAGGCCGTCGTCGGGCAGCAGGTCGCCCTGGCCTGGCGATGCGCCAACGAGGGCATCATCGCCGCCACGGCCGAGTGGTTCGACGCCGTGTATCTCTCCGCGGACGCGACGGTCAGCGGTGGCGACCCCCTGCTCGCGACCGCCTCGGCGGCGGCGCACGTTCCGCTGGCCGTCGGCGACAGCTACGTGGCGTCGCTCGACGTGACGGTTCCCATGGTCGCCCCGGGCGAGTGGCACATTTTGATCGTCGTTGACGACGACGGCGCCCAGAGCGAGACCGACCTGACGAACAACGTCATCGACGTGATCGTCCAGATCGACGCTCCCGACCTGGTGCCGACGGGCGCGGAAGCCATCGGCGGCACGGCCCCCGGCGGCACGCTGGCGGTATCGTGGACCGTGCTCAACGACAGCGCCCGCGCGGCCTACGCCGACTGGCTGGACCGCGTGTACTTCTCCGCCGACGACGCGCTGGGCGTCGGCGACGTGCTGCTGGCGAGCGCCGGCGCAGCCGGGCACACGCCGCTCGGCGCGGGAGAGGCCTACACCGCCCAGGCGACCGTCACGCTGCCGGCGGGCGCGAGCGGCCAGCAGCACCTGATCTTCATCGTCGACAGCGCCAACGCGCAGGTCGAAACCGACGAAACGAACAACGCCTTCGCCCTCGCCATCAACATGACGGCGCCGAACCTCGTCCCCTCGGACCCCGGCGCGCCGCTGTCGGCGGGGTGGGGGCAGACCATCCCCGTGGTGTGGACCGTCACGAACACCGGCACCGGCGCCGCCAACGCCGCGTGGTTCGACCACGTGTACCTGTCGGACGACGCGGCCCTCAGCGCCGACGACGTGCTGCTGGCGTCCGAGAACGTCAGCGAGCACTCGCCGCTCGCCCCCGGCGAGCAGTACACCATCGCCCGGCACGTGACGCTGCCGAACGCGGAGCACGGCGGGACGCGTTACCTGCTGTTCGTCGCCGACGGGGGGGAGGCGCAGCTCGAGCTGAACGAGACCGACAACGTCGCGTCGTGGGCGATTGTGCTGGACGGCCCGGACCTGGAGCCGACGGCCCTGCAGGCCCCGGGCGTGGCGGGATGGGGCGAGACGGTCGTGGTGAGTTGGACGGTCCGGAACAACGGCCCGGCCTCGGCGCGGTCGGCGTGGACGGACGCGTTCTACCTGTCGGGCGACGCCTTCTGGGACGCGGGCGACGTGAAGATCGGCGAGGTGGACGTGGTCGACGCGGTGCCGCTGGCATCGGGAGGCCACTACGACCTGTCGGCCAACGTGACAATCCCCGGCGATGCGGCGACGGGTCAGCGGTTCCTGATCGTGCTGACCGACGCGGAGGAGGGGCTGGCCGAGGGCGAGGAGACGAACAACGCGCTGGCGCGGGCGATCACCATCGGCGCGCCCGACCTGGCGGTGGACATCGTGACCGCGCCGCCGGCGGGGCTGACCGGGCAGGCCGTCGAGGTCATCTGGCGGGTGGCGAACCTCGGCAACGGCGGCACCATCGTCGGCGGCTGGACCGACCGCGTCTGGCTGTCCGACGACGACGTCTTCGGCGGCGACCTGCTGCTGGCGAGCTTCGTCCACGGCGCCCCCCTCGCCGCCGGCGGGACGTACACCGAAGTGCGGAACGTTGTCCTGCCGGCCGACATGCCCGCGGGCCAGAATCGGGTTTACGTCGAGACGAACGTCGGCGCAGCCGTTGCCGAGCCGGCGGGGCACGCGGCGAACCACACGGCCGCGCTCGAGGCGACCAGCGTGACACTCGCGCCGGTGCCCGACCTGCTGCCCGAGCAGGCGTCGGGTCCGCCGGCCGCCGTCATCGGGCAGCACGTTCAGGTGAGCTGGACCGTCCGCAACATCGGCCCCGCGGCGGCCGGGGCGCCCTGGACCGACGCCGTCTACCTCTCGCCCGACGGCACGCTCAACGGGGCCGCGCTGCTCGGGACGTTCCAGCGTTCGGCCGACCTGCCGAGCGGCGAGCCCTACACGCGGACCGAGACCGTCCAGTTGCCGGTGCTGGACGACGGCGACTACTTCGTCGTCGTGGTCACCGACAGCGCGGGCGACGTGTACGAGCGCGACGGCGAGGCGAACAACACGCGCCCCGCGGACGACGCGACGGCCCTGTCGCACCCGGACCTGGTGCCCGGCAACGTTTCGGCCCCGGCGGCGGCGATGTGGGGCGAGCAGCTCACCGTGACCTGGGAGGTCGGCAACGAGGGCACGGGCGCCACGCCGGGCGGCTGGACGGATCGCGTTTGGCTGTCGGCCGATGGCACGGTTTCGGCGGATGACATCCTGCTCGGCGAGGCCGCGGCGGCCGGGCCGCTGGGGCAGCCGGGCCAGCCGATGCCGCTCAACGGCGCGCCCTACGCCGGCGAGCTGCTCGTGACACTGCCGCTGGGGCTGACGGGCGAGTTCTACGTGCTCGTGGAGACCGACGCCTACGGGGCCGTGGAGGAGAACGGCCACGAGGACAACAACACCGCCGCCTCGGACCCGATGACGGTCTCCGCGGCGCCCTACGCCGACCTGGAGGTCTTCGACGTGCAGGTGCAGGACCGCGCCATCGGCGATCCGGTGGACGTCACCGTCTCGTGGCAGGTGCGGAACGTCGGCACCGGGGCGGGGCCGGTGGCGGCCTGGACCGACCGCGTCTGGCTGTCGGGCGATGACCAGTTCGGCGGCGACCAGCTCATCGCCGAGCGCGTCCACACCGGGGCGATGCCCGAGGACGCCTCGTACGAGGCGGAGCTTGTGGCCACGCTGCCGGCGGCCACCGAGGGGCGCTTCCGGCTGTTCGTCGAGACCGACGCGCTCGATGCGGTGTACGAGCACGACGACGCCGGCGCCAACGTCGCCGCCTGCGACCACGTGCTGGACGTGATGCGCATTCCGTACGCCGATCTGGTGATGGACGAGGTCGTCGCCGACGCTGCCGGCACCAACGGGCAGCCCCTCGGCGTGCGGTGGACCGTCTCGAACGTGGGCATCGGCGTGACGAGCCTGACGGAGTGGCGGGACCGGGTGTGGATGGCGGACGACGCGGCGGGGACGAACGCCGTCACGCTGGGGTACTTCGACCACGTGGGCGTGCTGGCCGTGGGGGACAGCTACGTCCGCAGCGTCGAGGTGTCCCTGCCGCAGAGCGCCGCGGGCACGAAGTACATCTTCGTGACCACGAGCGGGCCGTTCGAGTTCATCCACGAGGACGCCGGCAACACGGCCGGCGACGGCCCGGTGGACGTGACGTACGTCCCGCCGCCCGCGGTGGACCTGGAGGTGCTCGCGGCGACGGGCCCGGCCGCCGCGAAGGAGTCCGATCTGGTCGAGATCACCTGGACGGTTCGCAACAACGGCCCGAACGACGCCACCACGCCCTGGTACGACACCGTGTACCTCGCGCCGGACGGCGACATGAACCAGGCGGTGCAGCTCGGGCGCTACAGCCACGCCCAGGGCCTGCTCGCCGGGCGGTCCTACACGCGGACGGAGTACATCCGCCTGCCGCAGAAGCAGGGGCTGTTCCGGATTTTCGTGCGGACGGACTCGGCGGGGGAGGTGGCCGAGACAGACGAGGGCAACAACCTGTTCGGTTCGCCGGACATGCTGACGATGTCGCTGAAGCCTCGCCCTGACCTCCAGGTGACGAGCGTTCAGGCCCCGCAGAGCGTGCCGGCGGGGGGCGTGATCGACGTGGAATGGGTGGTGCGGAACTTCGGCCCGGTGGCCACGCCCACCGGCGGGTCCCGCTGGTCCGACGGCGTGTACATCTCGCTGAACCACACGTGGGACGGCGGGGACCTGCGGGTGGGGACGCTGCCCAACGGCAGCGCGCTCGAAAGCGGCGAGGCCTACGCCTCCCAGGCGAGCTTCACCTTGCCGCAGGCCATCGGCGGGAACGTCTACGTCATCGTCAAGGCCGACTCCGCGGGGCAGGTCGACGAGTATCCCTACGACGGCAACAACGCCTTCGCCGTGCCGCTGGCGGTGGACGTGACACCGGTGCCGCCTCCGGACCTGGTGGTCTCGAACGTGGTCGCCCCGGCCGACGCGTTCGACGGCAGCCTGATCTCCGTGCGATACCGTGTGACGAACCTCGGGGCGGGCATCACGTATCCGGCGTCGTGGAAGGACTCAGTCTGGCTGACGACGCACAAGGCCCGCCCGGGCGGCGTGGGCGACATCTACCTCGGCGGCGCCGGGCATTCCGGCGCCCTTGACGTCGGCGAGTTCTACGAGAACACCATCGAGGTCGTCCTGCCCGAGCACAGCCGCGGGCAGTACTACCTCACCGTCTGGACCGACCCCGGCGACAACGTCTACGAGCAGCAGTTCGACGTCAACATCAACCCCGACGCCCCCAACGACATCGACGGCAACAACTTCAAGGCGGGCGGGCCGATCAACGTGCTGTATACCCCGCCGGCCGACCTCGAGGTCATCGCCGTGGACGCCCCGCCCGTTGCCGTCGGCGGCGAGCAGATCACCGTCACCTGGACCGTCGCCAACAACGGCACCAACGTCACCGACGTGAGCAGTTGGGCCGACGCCGTCTACCTGTCGACCGACGCCGACCTCAACGACGGGCAGGGCGAGGCGACCAGGGCGTTCGGCCTGTCGCACGTGGGGGTGCTGGAGCCGGGCGAGAGCTACACGCAATCGGCGACGTTCACGCTGCCGCCCTCGGCCGAGGGGGCCTACGTCATCGTCGAGACCAACGTCGATCCCGCCGGGATCACCACGCTCGGCGAGGACGAGATCCTCGAGCAGTTCCACCAGCAGGTGCAGGGCATCGTGGACCGGGCGGAGGAGATGCTGGGCGTTCCCCTGGCGCAGGCCACGCCGGCGGACATCGCCCAGTTGAGGCGCCGGGACGTGGAGTACATCCTCTTCGGCACGGCGGGGCAGGCGGCGCCGACGACCGTGTGGGAGGGCCCGTTCACCGACAACAACACCGGCGCCGACGCGTGCGCGGTGACGAACCACCCGGCGGACCTGGTGGTCGGGCCGGTGGGGGTGCCTGCGGAGGTCTACTCCGGCGAGCCGTTCGAGGTGTCCTGGACGGTGACGAACGTCGGCGCGCCGGTCTGGAGCGGCACGCGCCAGTGGGTGGACTACGTGTACCTCTCGCCCGACCCGCAGTTCATCCCGTCGCGCGCGAGCCTCGTGGCCCGGGTGACGCACCAGGGGCCTCTCGACACCGGCGAAAGCTACACCGCCGGCGCCACCGTTCACATGCCCGAAGGCGCCGAAGGACGCCGCTACGTCTACGTGTTCTCCGACATCGTCCTGGACCGCTACCTCAAACCGGTCGTCGGGGCGCTTGAGGCGGGTGAGTTCCCCGGCTGGCCGGAGCACTTCGCCGGGCGGGTCTGGGAGCTCGGCCTGAAGACCGAGAACGTCGCCTCCGCGGCCACCATGGCCGTCTACCGCGAGAGCGACCTCCAGGTGACCTCGCTCGTGGCCGACGACGAGGTGTCCTCGGGCGGCCTGGTGAACGTCGCCTGGACGGTCGTCAACAAGGGCGAGCGGGCCACCCGCGCGTCCACCTGGACCGACCGCGTCTACCTCTCGATGGACCCCTCGCTCGACCTCTACGACGAGCACATCGGCTCGGTGACGCACCACGGGGCGCTCGACCCCGAGGCCGGCTACGCCGCCGGCGGCACCTTCCGCCTGCCGGATAACATCGACGGCGACTTCTACATCCTCGTGTATACCGACTCGCCCTACGGCCCGCCCCCGCCCTGGACGGCCCCCCAGCCGTACCCCAGCACCAGCGGGGGCGCCCACCTCTGGCCCGCCGGCGGGGCGACGGGCATGGTGCACGAGTTCCGCGACGAGGGCAACGACATCACGTCGCGCCCGATCGCGGTGCACTTCGTGGCGGCGCCCGATCTTCAGGTGACGCGGCTGGAGTATTCGGAGCGGGTGCTGGTGGGTCAGCGGTTCGATCTGACGTACGAGGTCACGAACGTGGGCCCGGGCGACGTGCCGGACCGCCAGAGCGTCTGGACCGACCAGGTGTACCTGTCGCGCGACGCGTACCTGGACGTGCGCAGCGATCACTACGTCGGCAGCTTTACCCACAGCGGCGCCCTGGCCAAGGACGACAGCTACGCCGTCACCGACACGCTTGCCCTGCGTCGCGGGCTCACCGGGCCGTACTACATCATCGTCCTCACCGACGTGGGCACCGCCTACCTGCCGCGCGGCGGCGTCTACGAGGGCGCCAACGAGGCCAACAACGCCCGCGCCAGCGCGGCGCAGATGATCATCGACCTGCCCCCGCCCGCCGACCTCCAGATCGACGACATCCTCATCCCCGCCAGCGGCACGGTCGGCGGCGAGGTCACGATCTCGTGGATGGCCAGCAACCACGGCGACGTGGAGATCGTGGCGATGTGGGCCGACGCGGCGTACCTGTCGGCCGACGGGGTGTGGGACCTGTCCGACCGGCTGATCGGCCGCGTCGAGCAGGCCGGGCGGGACAGCCAGGGGAATCCGAAGTACCCGGTGCACCTGAAGCCCGGCGAGAGCTACACGGCCACGCTGACGGCCACGCTGCCGGTCGCCCTGGAGGGGCCGTACCGCGTGATCCTCCGGGCGGACGTTTACGACGACGTCTACGAGAACGCCCACAACGCCAACAACAAGGCCACCTCGACCGAGACGCTCTCGATCGCGATTCCGCGGCTGCACCTGGGGGTGCCGCTGTCGGATGAGCTTCCGGGCGGGGCGCAGCGGCTGTACTATGTGGATGTCCCGGCCGGCGAGACGCTGCAGATCTCCCTCGACAGCGCCTCGGACGCCGGCGCGAACGAGCTGTACGCCCGCTTCGAGGACCTGCCCAACTCCATCCATTACGACGCCGCCTACGAGGGGCACCTGTGGGCCGACCAGACGATCCTGATCCCCACGACGGCTGAGGGGCGGTACTACGTCCTCGCCCGGTCCTCGAGCGGCCCGGCGAACAACCCCATCACGATCACCGCGCGGGCGCTGCCGCTCCAGATTACGGAGATCACCCCGGACGCCGGCGGCGACGAGGGGCACGTGCAGCTCACCGTCCGCGGGGCGCGGTTCGACCCCTCAGCCATCGTCAAGCTCATCCGCCCGCTGTTCGCCGAGTACGAGCCCGTGACCTACGAGGTGGTGGACGCCACGAGGATCGTGGCGGTGTTCGACCTCGGCGGCGCCCCGAACGGTCTGTATGACGTGCAGGTGACCAACCCCGACGGCGAGTTCGTCCGCCAGCCGTACCGCTACCTCGTCGAGCCGGCGCTGCCCATCGACCTGACCGTCGGCCTGGGCGGGCCGTCGATCATCGACGTCGGGGGCACCGGCTTGTACGGGCTGGGCCTCTACAGCCGAACCAACATCATCACGCCCTACGTCCACCTGGAGGTGGGCGTGCCGCGCGTCGCGAACCCCAGCGGGGGGCTGATCCCCGGCGAGGCGCTGGTGGTCCGCACGAACCTGTACGGCTCGCCCGCCATCGACGGCGTGCCGTGGGCCGACCTCGACCCCACCCGGAACCTCGCCGGCGAGCTGACCACCACGGGATTCAACCTCGACCTGCCGAACCGCGGCTATGGCGCCGTCACGGTCAGCATCGAGACCTTCCCCGAGCTGAAGGCCATCCTCGCCGAGCAGCCGGACTTCCTGGCGGACCTCCCCGACTGGCAGCTGGAGTCGCTGGGGTTCGACTTCCACATCTACGCCGCCGCGACCGCCATGACGGCCGAGGAGTACGTGGCCTATCAGCGCGAGCAGGCCGCGCTGCTGCGGGACGCGATCTTCAGCGATCCGGACGCGCCGGCGGCGCTGGTGGCGGCGGCCGCCGACGGCGAGGCGTGGGCCGACGCGTACCTGCTGGCGCTGCGCGACGCCGGCCTGCTCCGCCCCGAGGACTCGCCCCCGCCCATCCGCGAGCAGCCGGAGTTCTTCAGCCTGCTGGCCTCGGGCGTGGCGGGCCTGCTCGGCACCGACGCCGGGGCCGATCTCATCCCCGCCGGCGACCTGCCGGGCCTGTTCGATCTCCTCCGCCGCTGGTACGGGCACGACCCCGACGCCTACGGCAACGCCGCCGTCCCCGAGCCCGAGGACTACGACCTCGGCCTGTCGCACCCGACGCACTTCGAGGCGTTCACGCTGCGGTGCGGCGAGCCGCGCCCGTACGGCGGCGCCCCCGCCGACCCGAGCCTCAAGGACTACTTCGGGCTCGGCGGGCAGCAGAGCACCAGCGTGCGGATGACCGGCCCGGTCGGCTACGGCGACCAGAGCACCGTGCCCGCCGGCACGCCGCTGCCGTACACCGTGGAGCTGTCGAACCCCGGC
>CAZMDT010000049.1:0-13481 GCA_964564965.1 uncultured Planctomycetaceae bacterium
CTACCGCCACATGAACGGCTACAGCAGCCACACCTTCAAGTGGTACAACGCCAAGGGCCAATACTTCTGGGTGCAGTATCACTTCAAGACGCTCCAGGGCATCCAGAACCTCACGCGGGAAGAGGCCACGCGGCTGGCCGGCGAGGACCCCAACCACGCCACGACGGACCTGCGCAACGCAATCGCCAAAGGCGAGTTCCCCGCCTGGCGGGTCTGCGTGCAGATCATGCCCGCCAAGGACGCCAAGACCTACCGCTGGAACATCTTCGACATCACGAAGGTCTGGCCGCACGGCGACTATCCGCTGATCGAGATCGGGCGGATGACGCTCAACCGCAACCCGGAGGACTACTTCGCCGACGTGGAGCAGGCGGCCTTCAGCCCGGGCAACTTCGTGCCGGGGATCGCCGCCTCGCCGGACAAGATGCTCCAGGCGCGGGTGATCTCCTACCACGACGCACACCTGTACCGCCTGGGGCCGAACTACCAGCTCCTGCCGGTCAACGCCCCGAAGGCCTGCAAGCCGGCGAACTACCAGCGCGACGGCTATATGCGGCTGGACGGCAACGCCGGCGGCGGGCCGAACTACTGGCCGAACTCCATGGGGGGACCCGAGCCCGACGCGAGCTTCGCCGAGCCGCCCATCGACCTGGAAGGACAGGCCGCCCGGCACCCGCAGGAACTCACCGACGATGACTTCGTCCAGGCCGGCGATCTGTTCCGCCGCGTCATGACCGATACCGACCGCGAGCATCTGATCGGCAACATCGTCGCGCACCTCGGCGGGGCGCAGAAGCGCATCCAGCGCCGCCAGGCGGCGGTGTTCTACAAGGCCGACCCGGAATACGGGCGGCGCGTCGCCAAAGGGCTCGGACTGGACACCGCCGACATAGAGAAGCTCGCCGCCATGTCGCAGGACAAGCGGGTCGCGGCGACGTCCGAATAGGCTCGTAACACGCTGCTGACAGGGACCGGCAGCAGGGCTTGCGGCGTGGCCCTGCCAGCGGGCCGGCCCGGTCATCAAGGGTCAGCGGCTCGGCCAGTTCGGGTGGGCTGAACGTCGCAGACGCCTTGGTTGGTTTGGCGGCGGCAACCGTCAGCTCAGCCTGCGAACGAGACAGATTCAGGACACAGGTCGCCGCAGTCCCGGCCCGGGCGGGCGCCCGGCTCACGGTACCGCATCGACAACGCCGGCAACGGGGGCCATCACCTTCGCCAAATGCTGTTGCTTGACGCTGTAGGAGGTCTGTTCCCGCCTCCGGATCGAGTTGACTTCATCGAAACCCCTGCGGAGGACCCCGACCACCTCACCATCGAGCCCGCCGTTGGCGGCGAGTTTGTCCAAGATGGTCAGAGCCTGCTCCTCGCTCATGCCCGCACGGTACGGCCGGTCCTCGGCGACGGCCGTGAACGTGTCGGCCACAGCCATGATCCGAGACCCGAGTGTCAGATCCTTCGCTTCATGGCCGAATGGATATCCTTTGCCGTCGAGGCGTTCGTGGTGGAAGGCCGCCCACTCACTGATCTGCGGCATCCCGCCAATCGTGTCCAGGACTCGGAACGTATGGTACGTGTGCCCCTGGAGGATTGCCCATTCCTCTTCGGTGGGCTTGCCCGGCTTGTCGAGGATCTCGCTTGGAACCGTGATCTTGCCGAGGTCATGGACGTAGCCGGCGGCCCGCATGAGGACCTGCTCGCGAGGCGAGAAGTTCAGCCTCTCGGCCAGGGCAACGGCCGTCGCCGCGACACCCGCGGAGTGCGTTCCCGTCCAGGGGCTCAAGCCGTCCACGAGGCGCCCGAACACTTGGGCGATCCCCTCCACGGCCGCTTCATCGATGGTCAGCGTCGGCCAGTCCACCTCGCGGCTCAAGATCGCGTAGATGCGCTTCGACGTGGCGTCCAGCCAGAACGCCGGCGTTCGGGAGACCTCCTGGAACGCCTCCACGCAGTCCGGACGGAATTCGTCCCCTCGACCCCGAACGACGCGCTCGATGATCCGCTTGGTTTGGTGTAAAGCCGGAACATCGCGTCGCATGCTGCGGTCAACGGTATCCGCCAGGGCCAGAATGTGGCTGGCCGACGGGACCGGCTCTCCGTTGGATTGCTCTCCTTGACGGTCGCGCCAAACCGCATGATGGTGGCGGATGATGGGTGCGGCCTCGGCAAAGAACTCGTTGTCCTTCAACAGCTCGTAGCCCGCCTCCCCGTGCCAACCCAGGCCCTCCAGCTCATTGCTCGCGACGGCCCGCACACGGTTCTCTGCCCGGATGAGGCCGATGTCGTGCAGCGCCCCCGCGTGAAAGACGTCTCTGAGCTGCTGTCCGCGATATCCCAGGACCCGGGCCATCCGCGTGCTGATGTAGGCGACGCGGAGCTGATGGTCGGCCACAGACGGGCTGACCTGATCCAGCGCTTCCGATAGCGACAAAACCAGGCGATGCAGAGGCACCTGCGGGTTGACAATCACGCGCTTGCCTCCTCGCGGGTTCGGATTGCCGAAAGCAGCCGCACGTGATCCTGCTCCTCCCGAACTACGGCCTCGACAGCGTTGCCGTCAGGCAGGTTGGCCGCTATGCCCCGGTAGAACCGTATGGAATCTCTTTCCATCTGGATTGCCATTCCAAGCAGGTCCGCGATACGGCCCTCGCAGGCCACCCGCCGGACCTCCTCACGGTTGGGCAACATCGCGCCTTTGGCCACCTGGCGCACCTCTGCACGCTGGTCGTCACGAAGGAGGACCGTCCTTCCTTGGCGAGCCAGCTCCGAGCGCATCCGCCGAAAGACCGCCAGGTGGTCCGATTCCGCAGAGGCAAGCTCGCGGCAAAGCTCTGCCATGCGCGGATCGCTGGTCGCAGCCCCGAGGGCATCGTAGAAGTCCCGGCCCAGCTCTTCCATTTGGATGGCCGTCTGAAGGACGGCGTCGGCACTAGCAGAGCCTGGCGATGCCTGTCTCATTGCTCATCCCTCTCACATTAACCGTCTTTGCCAGACGACCACCGGCAGAGGTCACGGGCGCACGGCCGCCGCACTTCCTATATCGAAGCGGCACGGGTCGCGATTAAGTACCGATTGGATTCAGTGTGAGAGGGTTCGTATCAGTGGCGCGCTTGTGCCCCCTGCGCATCAGGGAGGCGTTCTGGCGGCGATTCCGCCTTGACGTACTGGGTGCTCAAATGGCGGGTGGTGGGGGAGAGCGGAACGCCCCACTAAGGGAACAGCCCCGGCGCATGGCGTTTCAGTTCGGCCAGGAGGTCGCCGTGCCGGAGCCACCAGCCGAAGGGCGAAAGAGGAAACCAGCGTCCCTCGGCCACAAGCCGGGCCTGTTCCGGCGTGTACCAGGCCGGGATGATGCGGCCGACGCGCAGGGCCCAGGCACCGCGCCCGGTGAGCGGGGCCCGCAGGAGTAGCCCTTCTCCCGGAGGGGAGAGTTCCACGGCCTCGACGTTGTCCCACGTCGTTCGGATGCTCCACCCGACTTGGCGGATCTCAATGCCGGAAGGGGACACCAGGAGCTTGGGATACCAGACCAGGGGAAACAGGCCCGCCGCAACCATAACCATTATGATGCCCGCCACAGCCAGGGCGGACCGCTCGGCGGGTTCGGTGGTAAGCAGACTGACTCCGAGCAAGGCGATGGCGAACAGGGCAGGGACCCCCACCGCCGCCGCCATCCGGAGAGGGCGGACGCGGTAGATTCTCCGCGGACTCGTCTCGTTGAGATTCATGTGTCCTCGCTGACGATCCTGTACGAGCGTACGCCAGATAGCACAAAGGCAGGTGGAACGCAAGGCATCGCACGACGAGACGCCACAGGTTTCGTGCGGCTAGGTGATCGCGCCTTGAGCAGTAGGCGCGGCCGGCTGCGCCTTGAGAGCCTCCGGGCGATGGACGACGGTCAGCCCGCCAACCTGGTCTTCTGGTGCCCGGTGGAGATGCCGGACCACGTGCGGATCTCCTGGGATTTCTGCCCGCTGAACGAGCCCGGCTCGGCGATCTGCTTCTTCGCCGCCCGGGGCCGGCACGGGGGGCCGATCTTTGACCCCTGGCTCACCCCGCGCAACGGACCGTACGAGCAATACCACCACGGCGACCTCAACGCTCTGCATGTCAGCTACTTCCGCCGCCGCAATCCCGACGAGATGCTTCTGCGCACCTGCAACCTGCGCAAGAGCCACGGCTTCCACCTGGTCGCCCAGGGCACCGATCCCATACCCGAGGCGCTGCACGCCGCCCGCCGCAACGACCGCATCCAGGTGGTGAAGAGCGGCCCCTGGGTGTCCTTCACCATCGATTACCTCGAGCTGATCCGCTGGCGCGATCCGAGAGCAGGCGCCACCGGGCCGGTGCTCGCCGGCGGCGCCATCGGCCTGCGCCAGATGAGCCCGCTCACCGCCGAGCACGCCGACCTTCAGGTGGAGCGGATCGCGCCTCTGCCCGACTGATGCTCCGTTGGCCGCGGCCCCGTCCCGGGCGTCGGTGAGGTCGAGAGCCCACCGGGCCGTCTGCATCTCACATGGGTCGTACTGAGTGCCGGCGACCTCGGCTTTGCGCGTGCGAGGTCGATCACGAAGAAGACCAGGTAGTGGGTCAGGCCCAAGAGCGCCCAGACGCACGTGTACTACCTCCGCCGGGCCTGCGGGCCGGCCTACGGCCCTTTCGATCCCGATGCAGGGGCGCTTTGCCGGCTCTCGGCCTCGCGCGAGGCCTCCATCACGGTGTGCGGCACAGCCGACACATCGACCTTCCATCGCCGCACGAAGCCGTCGGAAAAGCGCACGGTCAGAACACAGGGCCCGGGCTCGCGCACAGCCAGATTGACGGCGTCCGGGCCGCGACAGCCCGTACAGACGTTCGCGCCGATGCGCCTGAGCCCGATGACACGTCCCTGGGCGTCGGCAAGCGACACGGTCGCCCCGAGCACGCCGACCTTCCCTCCGACCCGCGCCGTCAGGATGCGCGTGCGCTGAAGCACCTGCTCCTGCGAGGTCGGGTGTTCCTTGCGTTGACGGCCGGCCAGGCAGTCGTTCACGATCAGCACCAGCGAGCCGTCCGCGCCGCCGAGTAGCAGGTCGTTGGCGCCGTCGCCGTTGGCGTCGCCGGCGGCCACACCCCACGCCCCATGGTGGTGGGCCTGGCCTTGGAACACGTCCTTCTTGTAGTTCAGGGGCGTCATGAACGAGCCATAGCCGCGGTTGGTGTGGATCTTGTTCCGAAACACCTGCCGATTGACGGAGTATGCGTCCACTCGGCCGTCCGCGTTGAGATCCTCCGCGATGGTCCCCAGCAGGCCGTTGGCGCCTTCCCATATCTCGTTGCCGTAGGGCGTCAGGTCCGTCAGCTTGCCGCGGAGGAGCCCCGCCCAGCAGACGTTGTTCTCGTTCGAGAAGACGAGGTCCGCACTGTCCGTGCGCCACAGCGGCGCGAAGCACCCGGCGCCGGTGAGGCCCTGCGCCTCGCCGCCGGTTGTGAAGTCGAACTCCAGATCGTGCTCGAACGGCTCGAATCTGCCTTTCGCGTCCTGCACCAGCAGGAGGCCCTTGCCGACGGAGTAGAACAGGTCCGTGCGGCCGTCACCGTTCACGTCGCCGACCGCGAAGAAGCCGGTCAGCCCTGCACCACAGGCCTTTCTGTCCATCCCGGCAGCGGCCGTTGCATCGGCGAAGCTCCCGCCCTTGGCGCCGCCGTTCAGATACACATGCAGCCCGCCATCGGTTTCGGAGACCACGATGTCGGGGTAACCATCGCCGTTGATCTCCGCGAAAGCGGCGCACTTGATGTGCCGGCCGGGCCGCTGCGGAAGCAGATCCGATGCCCGGTAGCTCCGCTTGCCCTCGCGCTCGGCGGCCAGGCAGATGACGCCCCCGGCCAAAATGTCCGGCAGGCCGTCGGCATCGACGTCCGCGACGCTCACACTGGGGCTCCTCAGGCCCTCCAGCCCGAGCCCCGCCGTCGTGTCGGTGAACTTCAGGTCCGCGGTCTGAAGGTAGGCCCGGTCGCCGCCGTCGCTGCAGGCGTATATGTCCAGCCGCCCGTCCCCATTGAGGTCATAGAGGGCCACGCCCCGGATCCGCTTGTCGAAACGGCCGACCACCAGCTCCTGCTTGAACCGAGCGAAGGGCACGGATGGGAAGAAATAGTGCCCGTGCTTCTTGTCCACCATCATGTCGGCCAGACGCTCGCTCGCCCCGTTGAACGTGCCGAACATCCGCTCATCCTCAGAGGGGTCGATGTCCTCGGTCCATTGCCAGCGGGACCGATCCTTCTCATTCATCAGGCCAAGCTGCCACCGCCCGGCGCCTCCGGGATAGAAGATCACGTTGTCCTTTCTCTGCTGGCGCTTCTGCCCCGCGAAGGCCACGACCGTTGTGCCTTCTTTGGCGAGGACCTCAAAGGCGTACTCCACGGCCTTGTCGCTGGCCGTAATGGTGACCCTCTTTGCGGCGAACTCGCCCTTGCAGACTTCCGTGACGGCCATCACCGCGGTCCGTGCCTCTTTGTCCACCGAGGCAATTCTCATGCAAAGCACCATCTCGTAGCGCTCGAACAGGTGCTCCGGCTGCAAGGAAGGATTGACCAGGCCGACGGCGACCCGGGCCGGGAGGAGCAGCAGCGTCAGGGCGACCATGGTTGCTGCGGCGTGGCGCCGTGCCATTGTCTCAGTCCTCTTGCTTCCGCGGGCGTGCCTGCGCTGCCGCAAACAGCTCGTCGGGCTCGCCGTCATTGTCCTTGCCATAGAACACGTTCTTCCATTCCTTGCGAACGCTCATGTCGGCCAACTTGATGCCCCCGCGGTGAATATTGCTGAATTCGACGCCGTTGAGTTCCAGCGTGCCCAACAGCGCCATCTCGAGGGTGGACAGGCGCTCTTTGTCGTCCTGCACGTCCGGATGAATGCGGAAGACCAGGCGGGCCCTTTTGGGGTCCGCGCTGTGAACACCCAGCGAGCCCTCCGGGTGCACCTCCAGGCTCCTGCCGCCGAGGAACCGCTCGCCCCCGGGACTCAGAAGAAGAAACGCGTCCTTCGTCAACGGCCGTTCGGGCGTGCCGGCCTCGAGGGCGCCGTAGACGTCCAGGTCGGAGTGCTTCTTCCTCACCTTCCAGGTCTGGAACGTCGCGCCCGACAGCAGGACCATCCTGGCCTTGGGGGCGATGTCATTGGAGTGGCGGTTGCCGCCGTGAAACGAGCTGTCCGGCCCGATGATCATGACGCCGGAATTCACCTTCAGGCCGTCGCGGTTCCCCCATCCTCCGAGCAGCTCCACAGAGGCGTCGGCGGTCTTGCTGAACTGCGGCATCTTGTGCATGATGCGCTTGTTCCCGCTCTCGTTGCGCGCGAAGACGTGCCCGTCGCCGACGAAATGCGGCGACCGGACGTCCAGCACGCCTCGGGCCTGCACCCAAAGATTACCCGTCACGTGAAGCCCGGGGTTGACCTCAAAAGTGAGCTTGACGTTGCGGCCAATCGTCAAGTGACGCGCCTTGAGGACCCCGGTCACTGTGATCTCCCCACCCTCCTGCGAGCCGGGGAACAGCACGTCGGTGTTCGCATCCGGCGCGCTCTCGGCCGGGCGGCCGCCTTTCGGGCCGGAGGCGTCCGCGGACGGCGGGTACTCTCGCCAGTTGGACAGGTCGTTCACGGGCCCGCTGTACTTGCCCTTCCTGGTCCAGACCAGAAGGCGGGCCGGCTTCCATTGCTGCTTGCAGTAGGCCGTCTTCCTGACGTCCTCCGGCCACAGGCCCTTCTTGTTGAAGCACGGGTTGTGAGCGGTCGCGTTGCCGGGATCAACGGGCGCGGCGCCCTCGCCCTTCGCTTCGCCCTGCGCCCACACCGTTCCCGTGAACGCCAGAAGCGACGCCATCGCCGCCAACGTGCCCAATCCCGGCCGCTGCGAACAAGGTTTCTGACCAGACGCTTGCCGGCTCATCATTCTTCCCTTTCCTGCCCGCCACGATCCTGCTTGCCGCCGGACGTGTACAGGCCCAGATCATGGCCGCCGTTGTCGCCGGCGGTCAGCACCTTGGTCTGTCCATCAAGGGTTTCCTGCACAAGTTTATCGTACTTCCGCACCCCGCGCTGCGCGACGTTGATGAGCGAGAACCGGCCACCCTGATTCTCGACGATCGGAACGTCTTCTTGCGCCACCTTGGCCTTCCTGCTCTGGCTGTAGCTGTTGTAGCCGAACATCTCGAACCTGCCGCCTGCCTTGATAAGCACGCGCTGGTTGAACGCCTCCGACTTCCACCCCAGGATCCACACCGAGCCGGCATAGACGTTGACGCAAGGCATCTTCAACCACCAGCCGCTCTCGTCGTTGAAGAACCGCACCCAGACCTGCTGCTTGGGGTTGTTGACCACGAACGCGGCAGGGACGTCATTGAGAAAGACATCGCCGGTCCCCTCGAAGGTAAGGCCGGTGAACGCCGGATACCCGCGCACGCCCCCGAGCGAGGCCCACGGATATCCCGCCCTGGTCGAACTGATGACGACCGTGCGGGAAGTCTTGACGGTGATGGGGGGCATTCTCATGCCTTCGATCACCACCACGTCCGGCTCACCGTCCCCGATGGTGAACGTCGCCTTGTCGTCGAACTTGTGCTCGATATGCCCGGGAACGCCGACCACGCGCTGGATGGTGGGCCCGAGCACCAGCGGCTTGGTGATGCGGTATCGCCGGCCGATCTTCTCGGGCACCATGTGGCGTTCGTTGGCGCCCCACGGCTTGCCGCTATAGGGGAATAGCACGTGGGTCTTGCTCGTGTCGTTCAGGGCGCGTTGGATCGCCGCGGTGTCGTCCGTCTTGCCGTCGCCGGCTGCGCCGTAGTCCAGCACGTTGGCCCACTTGCTCATGTCCCGTTCGTACGGGACCAGGGGGGTCTTCTTGATCGGCAGCGCGATCGCCCGCTCGCCTCGCCCGAACAGCGACGCCGTCTTGCCCGATGTGAACTCATCCACCGTCATCTTCCCCTGCTCCAGCACGCCGGCGTAACCGGCCGCCCTGGCATCGCGCAGGTAGAACATTCCCTTGTGTTCCACCGCCAGTCCGCCGACGCCCTTGAACTCCGCGCCGACCAGGGAGAGGACGCCGCCCCTGTGATCAATCGCCGGTCCGGGGGCGGACATGGCAATCTTGAAGTTCTCGGCCGCCGCCATGCCGACGTTCAGGACGCCGACCTTGTTGGGATTCTCGATCGTCAGATGCGAGACGGACATCATGTGCATCGCCGCGTTGTACAAGCCGATGTCGAAACCCCGGGCATACACGTTGCGGACCTGCCCGGGGCCGTTCTCCACGCCCGCCAGCGCGAGGGCCGCCACCCCCTTGCCGTCTTCGCTGATGATGCTCACCTCGCCGAGGTAGCCCGAGTTGCTCACGCAATACTGCACGCCGATCGCCCCGGCATTGTTGCTGCCGATATTGACCGTCAGGTTGCGGATGATCTTGTTGAACGTGGTATTGGTCGAGTCGCCGGTGCTGAGGACGACCTGCTTGTCCAGTCGACGTTCCTTGCCTTCGGACAGGTTGTAGACCGGCTTCGGCCAGGTGCCGTCCTTGAGGCGGATGATGGTTTCGCTTCGCTTCTCGCCGACGATCCACGGACCGTGGCTGTGGCTGGTGGGCTTGCGGCTTCGGTCGATCTTCACAACCAGCTCGCCGGACACCAGGTAGGTGCCCCTGGGGAAATAGAGAATCGAGATGGAACGCGATCGCTCACGGATCAACTGCTGCAACTTCGCGGTGACATCGGTCTTGCCGGTGTTGTCCACGCCGCCGTCCCGCACCACGTCGAAGACGTTGGCCGACCGGGGATAGACGATCTCGATATCCGGCCGCTCCGCCGCGCGGGCTGCGACAGTCGCCACAATAAGGGCGGAAGCGAAGAGATGGCCAGTCCGTTTCATCGGGATTCTCCTGGCGCCCGCGCGAGGACAACGCCCGCCGCGCCGAACGCTCCTGTCGTTTGTCCGGAAGACCCGAGGCCGTCTCGAGCCCGCCGGTTCGCTCTTCTCCTGGTGGCCGATTGGTCTCACTCGTCGCCGCTGAAGAACCTGTCGCGCGCATACTCCTCGATGCGCCGCGTCTTCCCCTGAAACTTCGCGAAGAGCTCATCAGCCGCGCCCTTGTTGCCCTTGCCGAAAAAGACGTTCTTCCATTGTTTCCGAACGTTCACGTCCGCCAGCCAGATGCCGCCCCGCTGCACGTTATTGAACTCGACGCCGTTGAACTCCGTCTTGCCGAGCAGCGCCAGGCAGATCACGTCGCCCAACGGTTTCTCCCTCGGGTTCCGCGGGTCCCTCGGCGGGCGAAGATCAAATACGAGGCGCGCACGCTTGGGGTCGGCGCTGTGCACGGCGATACTGCCCTCCTCGCGAAGAAGGAGGCCACAATCATCCCGCTCGCCCCACGGGCTGCCTTTCCGCTCGATCGCCCCCCGCGCCTTGAAGTTAAGCGAGAAGTGGGCGTCTTGGGTCAGCGGCCGCTCCGGTGTCCCGGCAAGCACGTCGCCAAAGACGTCCAGATCATATTCCGTCAGCTTCGGGATCACCGTTTGGAATCTCGACCCTGACATCAGGATGAGTCTGGCCTTGGGACATACCGTATTCTGGTGTCGTTCCCCGGCGTAGAACGAGGAGTCCGGCCCGATGATCATCGTCCCGGATGCGACGTAGAGGCCGTCGGCGTTGCCCCAGGGCCCGAGGAACTCGACCGAAGCGTTCGCCTGCTTGGTGCAGTGCGGCATCTTGAACTGGACCAGCGAGCTGTCGTTCCGCGCGAAACTATGTTGGCCTCCGGTGAAACCCGGATTGCGGCAGCGCAGGCCGCCCGACTCGCGCACCCAGATACTCCCCGTCACCGACAGGCCCCTGGTCGTGACCTGCACGTTTCGACCGATCGTGATGTGGCGCGCCTTCAACGTCCCCGTGTCAGCCCCGACGCGGCATAGCGCATCGGCATCCGGGAAGACCACATCCGTGTTCTCGTCGGGCCCCTTGGAGGCCGGCTTGTCGTTCTCCATCCAGTTGCCGGCCGCTAGCACGCTCTCGTAGTGATTCCCCTTCTTCGCCCACGCCAGCAACCGCGCGGGCTCCCACTTCTGCGCGAAGTATGCCGTCTTCTTCACGTCCTCGGGCCAGAGGCCCTTGCGGTCGAAGTGGGGTGCCTGGGCGGAGGCGCCGTTGTAGTCGATGAGCGGGGACTTCTCGGCGTCCGGCTTCTCCGCGGCGCCATCGGCGGCCGCATTCTGCGGCGAAGCCTTCTCCTGCGCTTGCAGCGCGGAAGCCCCGACGAACATCGCGACCGCCACGCCGATCCTGAGCGCTGCCATGTCCACCTTGTGCTCTCCTTCCCTCCCACGGAGCGTCACCGCCACCAGGGCCCCAGGGCCACAAACTCTTAGCGCTAAGACTACCGTTTGCCGGTCGGCCTGTCAAGTGCGATAGCTCAAAAGTTTCAGAACAGACGGCCCCCCGCGGCCGTGGCGGATCCGGTCGCCGCAGCTCACAACGCCCGCTCCGGCTTGTAGCGGCTCGTCCTCCCCGCGTCCGACCGGCGCTTCTGCAAGGGATAGAACTGCAAGTCACGAAAGCGGTTCCGCCAGAAGCAGAATCACCCCGGCAGGGGCCGCCTCAGGGCTCGGACGTTCCGTCTCTTGCCGCGACGTCGGCGACTTTGCGCAGCCGCCGAACGCGGGGCGCAGCGACGCCGGCGTCTCTGATGTCGATGGCTACGATGCCCCGAACCGCTGCCAGAGCGCTGCCCTGATGTGAAGCAGATGCCAGCGCGCGGCCTGCACTAGGCGCGCACAGCGGCCGGGAGATGGCGAAGGCAATTGGCGAGGTCCACGCGGACCGGCGAGCTGGCCCACATCCTCCCATCGGTGCGAACGGTGAGAACCGTGACCGAGGTGTTGCCGCAGGCGATGTATGGGGCGGTCTTGGGCTGGGTGCCGGACAGCACGGCGATCAGCAGGCGAATGAAATTGCCGTGGCAGACGACGAGCACGGCCTGCCCGCGGTGCCGCAGCAGCTGCCGCGCGAACCGATCGGCGGCGCGGCGCTCCCGGCTGACTTTCTCGTGAATGCCCTTCGCGCGAGAGGTCCGGCCGCGGCGAAAATGATGCCCGCCGACCTCCCGGGCGTCCTTCGTCACGGTCAGCGGCGTCTGCCGGTGATGGCGCACGATCGCCTTGGCCGTTTCGTGCGCGCGGGTCATGTCGCTGGTGTAGATGTGATCGAACCCCTCTTCCGCCAGGCGCCTGGCGATATGCGGCAGTTGCCGCCGGCCCCGCGGGGTCAGCGGCGCGCCGATGCAGCCGATCATCTCCGTGTCGCCTGCTTCGGCGTGGCGAACGAGGACGATCCGGACCTGTCCGGCCTCCGGACGGGCGATCCGTCCACGCGGGCGTTCGTTTCGGCTCCGCGGCATGGCTTCCTTTCTGCGGTTGGCGTGCTTCGTGCGTCAGCGACCGCCAGGACCACGTCGCCCAGAATACTGGCTGCCTGGTGTTCGCGAAACGGTAATCTGCGCTGTGGCATGCTGCGCCCCGCGGCCACAGGCTTCACTCGCCGAAGGAGCTGGGGTACTGCCGCCTGCTCAAACAGCAATTGCCGGCGGCGTGCTTCGAGCGGCTGCTCAGTGGGCACGTCGATAGGCCCGCGGGCCCTCGGTTCATCCGCCGGACGGGCGCCGGCGAACACGCCAGATACCAGACCTGCGGGTTTATGGCCCCGGAAAGTCGGATGCAGGACCTGCCGACGCCATCCGATCGCCCCCTCAGCAAGCGCGGCACTTCAAGGGCGGCGACCTATCAGCAGCAGCAGGGGAATGCTGACCCTATGCTTGAGGGTCCGGGAAACGCTCCCAAAGAGGATGTCGCCTATGAAAGAGTGACCATGAGTGCCCATTGCCACAAGGTCATAGTCGTTCTCCTCAATCTCCTTCAGTATCTCTGTGCCCGGTTCGCCGCTTCTGATTACGATGTCGGTCTCGATGCCCAAAGCCCGCAATGTCTCACACCGGGACTCCAAAGCTGCCTTGGCCCGTTCATGCAACACACGGTCCTCGCCGAGCGTGTGGGAGTGCACCACATGCAGGAGGTAGATCCGGGCGCTGTTCTGGAGCGCCAGGGCCGACACATGCTCGACGATTGCATCGTCCGTGGGTGAGCAGTCCATGGTGACCAGGATTCTCTTATACACTTGCATGTCAGCTTCCCCCTGCGAGGGTCGAATAGAGTAGGTAGATATTCAGGATGATGACCACAGAGGAGATACCAACAGCGGCGACAAATTCGAGCTGACTGCTTCTGAAGCCGCCCATGAGCTTGCGGTCGCGGCAGAGCAGGAGCAGCGGGATAAGTGTGAATGGAAGCTGAATGCTCAACACAACCTGACTGAAGATGAGAATGCGAAATGTGTCCATGGACAGAAGGATGATCATGAACGACGGGATCGCCGTGACAAAGACAGACACTCTGTAGAG
>CAZMDT010000050.1:0-13404 GCA_964564965.1 uncultured Planctomycetaceae bacterium
GCCAACCGACCATCGACCGCGTGTTCGACCTGAGCAACCTGCGCAACCTCGGCGGGACGTACGCCGCGGCCGTGCTCGCCGAGCCGGCGCTGCGGGAAAAGCACCCGTGCTTCGTCCTCGTGCCGCAGTGCCCGCCCGGCCGGACGTGGTCGGCCCGGCCCGCCGCGGCGCCCCAACTCGCCGCCGTCCTCCAGCTCGTGGACACGCTGCTGAAGGACCGCCCCGTCGACCCCGACCGCGTCTACGTGACGGGGCAGTCGATGGGGGGCTACGGGACGTGGGCGGCCCTGGCGGCGCGGCCGGGGCTGTTCGCAGCCGCCATGCCCGTCTGCGGCGGGGGCGATCCGGCCGCCGCGGCGAGGTTCAAGCACGTGCCCGTGTGGGCCTTCCACGGCGAGCGCGACACGACGGTCCGGCCGGAGCAGTCGCAACGGATGATCGCCGCCCTGAAGGCCGCCGGGGCGAGCCCGAAGTACACCGAGTTCCCGGGGGTCGGGCACGGCTGTTGGCTGCAGGCCTACACCACACCGGGCGTGTGGGACTGGCTGTTCGACCAGCGCCGCCCCAAGCCCACCACCCGACCCGCCGACGAGGGCAACCCCACCACCCGCCCCGCCGACTGACCGCCTCCGCCGGGGCGATCAGGTCACGACGTTCTGCGGCCGGCCGGCGAGGAAGGCGCGCACGTTGTCGACGGCTAGGTTCAGCAGCCGGCGGCGGGCCGCCCGGGTCGCCCACGCGATGTGCGGCGTGAGGCAGCAGTTGCGTGCCGCGAGCAGCGGGTTGCCGACGTCCGGCGGCTCGGCCGACAACACGTCCAGCCCCGCCCCCGCGAGCCGGCCGGCGTTCAGGGCGTCGGCGAGGGCCTGCTCGTCGACGACGGGCCCGCGGCTGGCGTTGATCAGGAAGGCCGAGGGCTTCATCAGGGCGATGGCCTCGGCGTTGATCAGCCCGGCCGTGGCGTCGGTCAGCGGGCAATGCAGCGAGACGACGTCGCTTCGCCGCAGCAACTCTCCGAGCGTCGCCATTTCGACCCCCTCCTCCTTCGCCGCGCCGGGCAGGTCGTGCGCGACCACGGCCATGCCGAACGCCCGGGCGATCCGCGCGACGGCCCGCCCGATCCGCCCCAACCCGACGATGCCCATCGTCAGCCCGTCCAGCTCGACCAGCGGCGTGTCCCAGTAGCAGAAGTCCCCCTGCGCCGACCACCGCCCGCCGCGGACGCCCGCCGCGTGCTCCGCCACGTGCTGCGCCAGGTTCAGCAGGTGCGCGAAGACCATCTGGGCGACGGACATCGTTCCATAGGCGGGCACGTTGGCCACGACGACGCCCTGCTCGCGGGCGGCCGCGATGTCGACGACGTTGTAGCCGGTGGCCAGCACGCCGACGTAGCGCAGGTCGGGCAGTTGCCCGAGCGTGTCGCGCGAGAGGACGGTCTTGTTGGTGAGGGCGGCCTCGGCCCCGCGGGCACGGGCGACGGTCTGACCGGGCGGCGTCCGGTCGTGCACGGCCAGCTCGCCCAGGGCCCCCAGCGGCTGCCAGCTCAGGTCGCCGGGGTTCAGCGTGTATCCATCGAGGACGACGATCTTCATGGGCGACTCCTGTGGGCGCGGCGCTCACCGCGGCGCGGCGCACCATGTTACCGGACCCCCGGCCGGAGGGCAGGATTCACGTCCGCGGGCCGCTTGACCGACGTATATACATAGGATATACTTTGTATATACAGCCCGGGAGTCCGCCGATGGTCAAGACGCTGACGAAACACGGCAACAGCTACGCGTTGGTGATCGACAAGCCGATCCTCGAGCTGCTCCGCGTCACGCCCGACACGCCGCTGGAGGTGACGACCGACGGCGAGGTGCTGCTGGTTTCGCCCGTCCGCGACAAGGTGCGCCGCAAGAGGCTCCGGGCCTCGCTGGACAAGATCAACCGCAAGTTCGGCGAAGACCTCAGGCGCCTGGCGGAATAGGCGACGGCCAACTTCCTCCGGGTGGCGGATGTCCTCCTGATACACGTCGACCAGATCGACCGCTAAGGCGGGGAACACGGCGTTCGCGACATCGGGCTTCTGGAGTCCGCCGTCGCCCAGCCGCAGGCGGCGTTCGGCGGCGAGGCGGGCAAGGACCAGATCGCCGCCTTCTTCCGCTCAAACGCGGCGTAGGCGCCGGCATGGCAGCCGGGCCGCACTCGCGCGCGGCGCCTTGCGGCCCCAATCGGCCTTGAATCGCGCTTCGGCAGCAGTGACAATGCCCCCGGCCGACAAGGGGCTTTGAGCCATGGTGCTTCATCCCATCATCCTTGTGCCGAAGCTGATCGCCGCGATCCTGCTGATCGTGCTGCTGGTCATCCTGCACGGGGTGCTCGCGCCCGATCAGTTCCGGGCAGCGGTCGTCGTCGCGGTGGCGGCGTTCGTCGTCTTCATAATCGTGCTGTGGGTCGTGGCCTACAGGATGGTCAAGAACCCCGACTCCCGCCTGGCCAAGGCCCTGACGCTTCCCGTGCCGCCCCGCGCCGACGGCAGGCAGGCGGCGGGCGGTGCCGCGGCGGCGCCGGGCGCCACGGGCAGGGCGGCCTCGGCCCTTCGGCCGTCCGGCACGGCCGTCATCGACGGCAAGCGAATGCCCGTCATCACCGACGGGGAGTTCATCGCCGCCGGCGCGGCCATCGAGGTCGCCGAGGTATCCGGCGGCAAGGTGATCGTCAGAGAGGCCTCTCAGCTCCCCATTGGGCAAGGCCCGGCGCCGAGCTAGCCCCCGCGATGCCCGGCAGAGCGCGGCGGGGGCACCCCCGTCAGTTGCCCGGGACGTGGAACAGCACCGCCGGCGGGACGATCTGCTTCGCGAAGCCCAGGCTGCCCCACGACAGCCGGACGATCCGGTGCTCGTCGCGGTCGAAGCACCGCAGCCGGATCGGATGCACGCCGGCGGCGAGCTTCACCTTGCCGAACCGCTCCTGTGCCGGCCCGGGGGCCTCCTGCGAGACGACCTCCCTGCCCGCCACCTCGAGCGCCCAGCCGTCCTCGGCGAAGACGTAGAAGGTGTAGTCGCCGGCGTCCTTGACCTTGAGGTATCCGGCGAACACGGCCCCCAAGGCGGCCCCGTGCCCCCGCGGCGGATCGGGGAGCCGAAGCGCGGGCGCGTCGCGCCCCTTCTCGTACTTGCCGGAGCCGTGGTCGATCGTCGCCGCCACGCCCGAGGAGAACGGCGTCATCCCCCCGAAGCCCGGCAGGCGGTCCGGCGCCCGCAGCGCGTAGAACGCCGCCGCGAGCCCCGGCTTCAGGTTCGACAGCCCCCCCTGCTCCAGCTTCGCCAGGTCGGCGAGGACCTTCTGAAGGTCCATCTGCGCCTTCGTCGTGCGGAGGTCGTGCTCGGTGTGCTTGCTGAGGAAGCGTTTGTAGTACCGCTCGGCCCGGCGGAGCATGGCGCCCTGCGCCCAGTGGTCGGCGTTGACGGCCAGGTCGCGGTACCACTCGCCGAGGCTGAGGTCCTCGTCATCGGTCGGGCGGCTTCCGGACCGCTGGCCCGCCAGCAGCACGCGGCCGCGCAGGTCGGCCTCCAGATCGGCGGTGAGCAACGGCACGGCGGCGGCGGGGTCGTCGCGGTCGACCACGTACAGCAGGATGAGTGCCCGGCGGGCGTCGGCGTCGAACTCGTTGGCCTGGAGATGGCGCTGGTGCATCTCGATGCGCCGCAGGACGCCCTGGCGCCAGGCGAGGCGTTCAAGGCGGCTGTCGATGAAGTCGGCCTTCCAGGAGTTGGTCGCCTTCGCGACGACCTTCGCCTGCCCGCAGAGCGTGACGCCGTCCGCGAGCTTTCCGGCCCCCTCCCTGTCCTCGGCGGCCTCGAGCAGGCAGTCGATCAGCGCCTCGCCGCAGCGCTTGCGGTCGTCGCCCCGGCTGAGGCTGTACTGCTTCTGCCGAATGACGGTGAGCTTCTCGAGGCAGTCGCTGCGGAGGTGGCGACTGGCCCGCGCCAGGTAGGTGAGCGCCTCGGCGGCGGTGTCCCAGCCGGCCGGGGACGGCTCGCCCAGCTCGACGGCCTTTTGCCACATGAGCACGCGCATCGACCAAGGGACCGAGCGGGCCTGGGCCGCCTTGAGCAACTGCCCCGCGAGGGCGACATCGTCGTCCTTGGCCGGCGTGGCGAGGGCGCGCTTCACGTCCTTGCCGTAGAGGGCCTCGAAGTCCTCGGCCGTGCCGGCGCGGGCGCGGGCCGGCGCATGCAGCAGCGCAGCGGCCAACGCCGCGGCGAGGAGCACGTGGCAGCGACCTGACATCCCGGCACCTCCGCCCGGCAAGGCGCATGCGGCGAAGCGCCGGCCGGCACACCGGCCTCGGCGCGGCCCGGTCGCACTCCGCCACGATTGAAACACCTCCGGAAGTGCCATCGGCCGCGTTTTGTGCGGATATTTGCCTGGACGCCCGCGCGGGCGCCGCGCCGCTACAGGTTGTCGAGCAGGTGCCCGAGCTTGTCCTTCTTGGTCCGGAGGTAGTCGCGGTTGCCCTCGTGGGGGGGGGTCTGCAACGGCACGCGCTCCACGATCTTCAGTCCGAACCCCTCGAGCCCGTAGATCTTGCGCGGATTGTTCGTCATGATCCGCAAGGTCCGCAGCCCGAGGTCGCGGAGAATCTGGTTGCCGATGCCGTAGTCGCGCCGGTCGGGCTCGAAGCCGAGGTGCAGGTTCGCCTCCACCGTGTCCATCCCCTGCTCCAACTGGAGCTTGTAGGCGCGGAGCTTGTTGATCAGCCCGATGCCGCGCCCCTCCTGGCGGACGTAGACGACGGCGCCCTTGCCCGCCTCGGCGACGCGGCGAAGCGCCGTCCGGAGCTGCGCGCCGCAGTCGCAGCGCCGCGAGCCGAAGGCATCGCCCGTGAGGCACTCGCTGTGGACGCGGACCAGGACGGGCTCCTCGTGGACGATCGGCTGCCCCGCGGCGTCGAGGACACCGACGCCCCCCACGCACAGCGCCACGTGCGGTTCCGGATCGACCACGGACGTGTAGGCGATGAGGTGGAAGGTGCCGGCCTCGAGGGGCACGTCGATCTCAACGGCCCGCTCGATGAGCCGCTCCGACCGCAGCCGGTGGCGGATCACGTCGGCCACCGTGCACATCGACAGCCCGTGCGCCCCGCAGAACCGCCCCAGGTCGTCCCGGCGCGCCATCGTGCCGTCCTCGTTCATGATCTCGCAGATGACGGCGATGGGCTTGAGCCCGCCGAGGCGGCAGAGGTCCACGGCGCCCTCGGTCTGCCCGGCCCGGACGAGCACCCCGCCGTCGCGTGCCCGCAGCGGAAACATGTGCCCCGGGCGGGCGAGGTCGGCGGGCCGGCAGCCGTCGCGGCAGATGACCTCCACGGTCCGCGCCCGGTCGGCCGCCGAAATGCCCGTCGTCGTGCCCGTGGCCGCATCGACCGACACCGTGAAGGCCGTGCCGAACCGCGAGGTGTTCTCCGGCGCCTGCGGATACAGCGCCAGGGCGTCGGCCTTGGCGTTGGTCATCGGCACGCAGATCAGCCCGCGCCCGTGCCGGGCCATGAAGTTGACGACCTCGGGGGTGGCCTTCTCGGCGGCGCAGAGGAGGTCGCCCTCGTTTTCGCGCGACTCGTCGTCGACGAGGACGATCATCCGTCCGGCGCGGAGGTCTTCGAGGATGCCGTCAATGCTCGGGGTCATCGGATTCGGGCCCGTCGCCGTTGTCCAGGGGCTTGCCCCGCTGCACGATGAACGCCAGGCCGACACGAGTATAGCTGATGACGGCGAGGATGCACAGGACGGTGACGACGACCTGGAGGCCCCAGACGAGGCGCGTGCCGGCCTGGCCGCCGAGGCGGTTCAGCTCGGGGGCGAGCAGGACGGCCGGGATGAGCACGCAGATGGCGAACGTGGCGGCCTTGCCGGCCAGCGTGGGGCGGAACAGGAACGTGTCGGTGACGAGGTAGATGACGAGCCAGCCGACGACGACCCAGAGGTCCTTTCCGACGGCGGCGATGGCGACCCAGTTCTCCACGGGCACGGCGGGGACCTGGAAGTCGGGCATGGACAGCAGGACCACGGCGAAGATGACCAGCGCCTTGTCCGCCAGCGGATCGAGGATGGCCCCCAGGCGGGTCCGCGCGTTCAGCCGGCGGGCCAGCATGCCGTCCGCCACGTCCGAGACCGACATGATCACGAACACCCCCAGCGCCGCGTGGCGCGCCCAGCCGTGCCAGCCCGGGCGGTTCTGGTTCATCACGAGGAACACGAAAGGCGCCAGAAGCAGCAGGCGCAGCAGGCTGATGCGGTTCGGCCAGTTCAGCGCCCCCCACAGTCTGAGGTGGTTCAGGCTCACGCGGTTGCCGTGGCCCCGGGCTGGCGACCGCCCGGGCCGGTCAGCTCTTCCGGGCCTCTCTGAGCTCGCGGCGGAAGAACCATGCGCCGAACAGAAGGATGGCGGCGAGGGGGAAGGCGGCGACGACGGCCCAGATGGCGGCGCTTCGGCTGAGCAGGCCGCCGGAGGCGCCGCGGGGGGGCAGCATGGCCGCCACCACGATGCCCAGGACCAGCAGCAGCCCCCCCACCGTCAGCAGCAGGGGGACCATGACCTGCTTGAACTGGTGGGCGTGGACGCGGCTGCGCTGCTGATCGAGGGCGGCGGTGCGTGCGGCGCGGACGGCCTTGCCCTCCTCCCCAACGGGCAGGTCGGCGAGGTCGGCGGGGTCGACGCCGGGGCCTTCCGGCACGCCGGCGGCGGCGAGCAGCTCCTCGTCGATGGTCTGCTCGACCTCGGTGTCGGCATCGGCGTCGGCGGCGGCCGCCTCGGCCGGCGCGACGAGGTCCTGACCGTCGGCCATCGCCGCGAGGGCCTCCGACTGGTCCTTCGGGCGCGCGGCGGCGGCCCGCTGTTCGTCGGCCTGGCTGGTCTCGGCCAGGGCTCGAAGCGCGTCGGCATGGTCCGGGGGCTGCGGATTCTGTTCGCTCATGACAGGCATCCCTGACGGCGGTAGAATGCGGATGATATCAAGATCGGCTGAAGGGGGCTACGATTTTAGCCCCGCTGGGGAGGCGAGCGATGACCACACGACCGAGTGTCCGCGCGGGGACCTTCTACGAGGCGGGCGCCGCCGCGTGCCGGCATCACGCCGCCTCGCTGCTCGCCGCCGCCCAGCCGCCCGAGGACCTGCCCGCGAAGCTCTTCGGCGGGCTCGTGCCGCACGCCGGGTGGGTGTTCTCCGGCGGCGTGGCGGCGAAGACGTTCAAGGCCCTTGCCGCGGGCGCCCCGCCCGCGCCGCGGATCGTCCTGCTCGGCGCCGACCACACCGGACGCGTCCGCCGGGGCGAGGTGTACGACGCCGGCGCCTGGCAGACGCCGCTGGGGGAGGCGCCCGTGGACGAGGCCCTGGCGGCCGCCCTGATCGAGGCGGGCGAGGGCCTGCGGGCCAACCGCGACGCCCACGCGTTCGAGCACTCCATCGAGGTGCAGGTGCCGCTGGTTCAGGTGCTCTGGCCGGAGGCGCGGATCGTTCCGGTGGCGGTGCCCCCGGCGCCGCTGGCGGTGGCGATCGGGGAGGCGATCGGGCGGGCGATGGGGGCCTTCCCGGAGGCCCGGGTCGTCGGCAGCACCGACCTGACGCATCACGGCGGGCACTTCGGCGACTACCTCGGCCACGGCGAGGCCGGGGTGAAGGCCGCCGCCGCCAACGACCGCCGCATGCTCGACCTGATCGAGGCGATGGACGCCGAGGGCGTGATCTCGGAGGCCGAGGCACGCCAGAACGCCTGCGGGGCGGGCGCCGTCGCCGCCGCCATCGCCGCCTGCCGGCAGATGGGCGCCCGGCGGGCCGTGCTGCTCGAATACACCAACAGCTACGAGGTCATGGCGCGCCTCCACCCCGGCGGCCGGGACTTCACCTCCGTCGGCTACGCCTCCGTGGTCTTCGCATGAGCATAAGGGGAACCGCATGACCACCATCCGATGGGCCGGGGGCATGCCGGGCGCGCGGCTCGGCGCCCGGGCCCGTATCGCCGCGACGACCTCGCCGGCGGAGGGAAGGGCGGGCCGATGAAGCTGGCCATGATCGGAGCACAGGGGCACGTGCGCTTCGTGCTCGACAGCCCCGCCCTCGGGCGCGACGTGGAGCTGGTGGCGGCCGCGAGGCACGGGGACGACGACGCCACCGACTACGCCGCCTGGAAGCCCGGGGGCGAGCTGGCCATCTACGATGACCCCGTTCGGATGCTGGACGCCGTCCAGCCGGACGTGGTCTGCGTCTGCATGCCGCTCTACCGCAACGCGGAGGCGTCGACGGCGGCGGCGGAGCGCGGCTGCCACGTCTTCAGCGACAAGCCGCTGGCGACGGAGCTGGCGGACCTGCGGCGCCTGCGTGAGGCAACGGAGCGGGCGGGCGTCCGCATCGCCGCGATGTTCAACATGCGCTGCGCGCCGCCGTACCAGGCGGTGCGGCAGATCGTTGCCGAAGGCGGCATCGGCGGGCCCGTGCTCGCCTCCGTGCAGAAGTCCTACCCCTTCGGCACCCGCCCCGATTTCTATCGCCGGCGCCAGACCTACGGCGGGACGATCCCCTGGATCGCCATCCACGCCCTCGAGCTCATCCGGTTCACCACGGGCGAGCGATTCGTCCGCGTGGCGGCGATGCACGGCAACCTCTCGCAGCCGGACTACCCCGGGGCCGAGGACCACGGCGGGCTCCTGCTGGAACTCACCGGCGGCGGGCACGCGGTGGTCCGCTTCGACTACCTCCGCCCGAAGGCGCCCGGCGTCCAGCGGCGCCACGGCGACGACCGCCTGCGGATCGCCGGCACGGAGGGCATCGTGGAGGTCGTCGAAGAGGGCACGGCCGTGCGGCTCACCACGCCGACGGAGGTCCTCGCCCCGCCGCTGCCCCCGGGCGTGGACCTGTTCGCCGACTTCATCGCGTCGGTTCGCGGGGGCGGAGAGTGCATCGTGACGCCGGCCGACGCGTTCGAGATCACCGAGGCCGCCCTCAAGGCCCGCCACGCCGCCGACACGGGCACCATCGTCGACCTGTAGCCAGCGCGGAGACGTCCCCATGCTGAGAGTCAGCGACAACGGCAGGTTTCTCGTGCACGACGACGGGCGGGCGTTTTTCTGGCTGGGCGACACGGCCTGGCAGTTGTTCCACCGGCTCACGCGCGAGGAGGCCGAGGAGTATCTCGAGAACCGCGCGGCCAAGCGGTTCACCGTCATCCAGGCCGTCGTGCTCGCCGAGCACGGCGGGCTGACCACCCCCAACGCCAACGGCGACCTGGCCTTCGAGGAGGGCGACATCGCCCGCCCGAACGAGGCGTACTTCCGCCACATCGACGCCGTCGTGGGCAAGGCCGCCTCGCTCGGGCTGCACGTGGGCATGCTGCCGACCTGGGGCGATAAGCTCCCCGTGCCGTTCTGGGGTGAGGGCCCGGCGGGCTTCCTGAACCCCGGCAACGCCCGCGCCTACGGCCGCTTCCTCGGGCAACGCTATGCCGAGAGGCCCATCGTCTGGATCCTCGGGGGCGACCGCCCGCCCCACGGCAACGAGGCGACCTGGCTGGCGCTGATCGCCGGGCTGAAGGACGGCGACGGCGGGCGCCACCTGACGACCTGGCACCCGATGGGGCAGATGCACTCCTCCACGTGGTGGCACGACGCCGACTGGCTCGACTTCAACATGATCCAGAGCGGGCACACGCGCTTCCGGGCGAACTACCTCGACATCGCCAGCGACTACAGCCGCCTGCCCCCCAAGCCGTGCCTCGACGGCGAGCCCGGCTACGAAAACCACCCCAGCGGCTTCGACCCCGCCAACGGGTACCTCGACGCCGCCGACGCGCGGCGGTCGGCGTATTGGTCGCTGTTCGCCGGCGCTCACGGCCATACCTACGGCTGCAACGAGGTGTGGCAGTTCTACGACCGTCGCCGCCCGCCGCAGGGGCACCCCCGGCTGCACTGGCGCCAGGCCATCGACCTGCCGGGGGCGTTCCAGATGGCGCACGTCCGGGCGCTGATGGAATCGCGGCCGCTGCTCAGTCGCATTCCTGACCAGGGGCTGATCCTCGCGGGGCAGCGTTTCGGGCGATGGCACGTCCGCTGCACGCGGGACGGCTCGCCCGGGCAGGACGACGCCACGTACGTGATGGCGTATTTCCCCGCGGCGGCCGACGTGGAGGTCGCCACCGGCCGCATCGCCGGCGAAACGGTCCGCGCGTGGTGGTTCAACCCTCGCACCGGCTGTGCCGACGCCGCCGGCGAAACGCCCAACGTCGCCCGGCTCGCGGTCCGCCCCCCGACAGACGTGGAGGGGGAGGACTGGGTGCTGGTGGTCGACGACGCGGCGAAGGGCTACCCTCCCCCCGGGGCCGGAAGCCTCATCGCCTGATGGGCCTCGCGGGGAGTCCCGGAATCCTTGGCACAATTGCCCAACGCGCCTCTTGACAAACTTCCGCCTGCCTTTATACTGACAGGTAGAAGCAGTGAGGCAATTGGAGAATCCTCGCCCCGCGCGGGAAGGCAGGGGCGGCAGCTCCCCCTTGCCGTTGGCAAGCATGTGACCCCCTGACTGCATAGAGGACAAGTGCCTATCAGCCGGAAGGAAACCGCCAGCAGGCTTGGCGTGATTCGATCCCAGGCCGCCGGGAACATTTGCGCGCCGGCACCGCCCGGGCACGAATCCCCCCGCGGCGACAGACCACGTGAACATCGCGGCCGGCCATGCAGGCCCGGTCGCTCGCAAACTGACGGATGGAAGACACGTGTGATTCCTGTGCGGCTTCGGCCGCGGAACACGAACGCAAGAGGCCTTTCAGTAAGGAGCAGTAAGATGAGGCACGCACTTCTGGTGGCGATGACGATGGTGTCGGTTCTGGGCCTGGGCGTGGCGGCGCAGGGCGCGAGTCTGCTGCTGGACCTGGATTCGGCGTGGGGCTCGACGGACACGAACAGTCCGGCCCATGCGGCCGGCGCCGTACCGCTTGTCGAGAACAAGTGGAACAAGCTCTCGGCGGACAGCAGTTCGCTGAAGTGGGGCGACGGCACCGCGGCAACCGGCGTGGGCTTCGACCTCGGGCGGTCCACCTCCAACGGCGGGACGATCGACTGGAATAACCACAACAACTACCAGGGCTTCAACGTCCAAACCGGCGGGAACGAATTCAACACGCTGCTGCACCGCAGCGCCGTCCGGCTTCAGAACTCCGCCGGCGAGATCGGCGCCCGGATCACCGGGCTGCCCGCCGGGTTGTACGACGTCTACGTCGTCACGGTCACCCACGTCAGTCCCAACGACGTCTCGGCCGTGAGCATCGGGGCGGACCTGACGCAACTCACCAGCCCAACGACCACCGGGCCGATCAACACCGACGGGACCTGGGCGACCCCCGCGGACTACGTCCTCGGGCAGGTCAGTCTGTCCGCCGGGCAGGCGCTGACCATCATCAGCGACCACGTCGGCGGCAACTACGCCTCGCTGAATTCCATCGCCATCGTCCCGGTCGCCGAGGCGCCGATCCCCGAGCCGCTGTCCGCTCTGGCCGTCATGCTCGGCGCGGGCGCGCTGGCGGGGTACCTGCGCCGCCGGCGGGCAACGGGCGCGCTGGTGGCGCTCGTGGTGGCCGGCGTCCTGGTCTTCGCCGGCACGGCGGCTGCCGACACCTTCGTGACCTTCAACGACGACGGCTCCGGCCACAACTGGAACACCGCCGACAACTGGGACCTCGACCGCCTGCCGGCCGATGGCGAGGTCGCGGTCATCCCGCAGGGCTTCACGGTGGATGTCCTGTCGGACACGACCGGGCTTCAGGCCCTGCGAATCGGCGGCACGCTGAACGTGCAGGCCGTGCTGACGCACAAGTGGCTCAGCGGCGGGCCGACCCTGGACCCGACGGGGCTGATCGTCGTGGATTACGCCAACGGCGGCGAGTGGCAGAACAAGCACAGCAAGAACGAGATCGAGTTCGACAGCGACGGGACGAACTACGGCACCGTCAAGCTGATCCTCGCCTCCGGCAGCACGCCCAATACGCCCATCCCGCATAAGAAGCTCACGGATCTGGACGAAGGCGACCTCATCGTGGACGTGAGCAATTTGACGGTCGTCCCGACCCCCGGCGACCCCATCGTGCTGTTCAACTCCGAGGACATCATCAGTGACCTCGCCTTCCACGACGTGCAGATCGTCGGCGGCAGCGGGTACGTCGTCAGCTACGACTACGACAACAACGACATCCTGCTGTCCACGCCCGGCGCCATCCCCGAGCCGCTCTCGGCCCTCGCCGTCATGCTCGGCGCGGGCGCGCTGGCGGGCTACCTGCGCCGCCGGCGGGCAACGGGCGCGCTGGTGGCGCTCGTGGTGGCCGGCGTCCTGGTCTTCGCCGGCACGGCGCGGGCCGTCACCTGGTGGGACGGCGGCGGCGACGGCGTCAGTTGGCACGATCCGAACAACTGGGTCGGCGACGCCGGCCCGGGCGGCGAATTCGGCATCGGCGGCGGCTACACGGTGGAGCTGACCACCGACGCCGGCGGCATGAACAGTTGGAACAACGAGATTCAGGGCACGCTGATCATCAAGAACGGCGGGTACGTGGGCGTCAAGACCCTCACGATCAACGGCGGGACGCTGGACATCGACTGGTCCACCGGCGGCAGCTACCAGCCCGCCTACAAGAAGCGCCTGGAGTTCGACAGCACGAACGGCGGGACGCTGACAATGAAGCTGCCGACCATGGCGAGCTACGGCGGGGGCGCTCTCATCAGCGGCGAGTACGACCGTACGCTCAACTTCAGCGCCGCCACGCTGGCGCTGGACTTCTCGACGGCGACCGACGTCGCCGCCGGCGACACGTACATGCTGTTCGACGGGGCCGACCTCGACGGTGCCGGCGACGTCTTCGGCACCGAGACGATCACCGGCCTGCCCGGCGGGCTGACGGCGACCGTCCGCTACGTGGTGGACGACAACGACATCTTCGTGGACGTCGCCGGGCCGACCGTGATTCCCGAGCCCGTCTCCGCCCTGGCCGTCATGCTCGGCGCGGGCGCGCTGGCGGGATATGTCAGGCGCCGCCGCGCTTAAGACAAGCCCGCGGGCGCAGGGCGGGCATCCCTGCCCGCCATGACCCCGCCGCGGGGTGTTCATTGGGCAAAGCCGACGGCTCGTTCGCCACGCTCAGCCTTGCCGGGCAGAAGCTCTACGCGTGGATCGCCTCGCCCGAGGGGGCGGTGTTCGAGACCGCCTCCGCCGAGCAGCCCCCCCCGCAGAAGGCCAACAAGGGCGTTCGCCGGCTGCTCATCCGCCTCGCCCCGGCCCGGGGGACGGTGCGGATCGCCGTGGTTCTGTCGCCCTCGCTGCCCGGGCGCGACCCGCGGAAGATGGAGCTTGAGCCGCTCGCCAGGTGGTGAGGGCCCGCGCCGCCC
>CAZMDT010000051.1:0-246 GCA_964564965.1 uncultured Planctomycetaceae bacterium
GCGGCGCCCGCGAGACGAACGCATGCACACGTATCCGATCATGCTGGACCTTCACGGGCGGCGGGCCGTCGTCGTCGGCGCCGGCGAGGTCGGGCTCCGCAAGGCCCTCGCGCTGCTGGCGGCCGGGGCGGACGTGACGATCGTCACGAAGGCGCCGCCCGTGGACGCCCCGCCGGGCGCCGCCGTCGCCGTCGAGGCGTACCGGGCGGAGCACGTGGCGGGGGCGTTCGTGGTGTTCGCCTGCAC
>CAZMDT010000051.1:256-13382 GCA_964564965.1 uncultured Planctomycetaceae bacterium
CGGACGACGCCGGCGTAAATGCCCGCGTGGCCGCGGACGCCCGGCGCGCGGGAGCGATGGTGAACGTTGCCGACGTGCCCGCGGCGTGCGATTTCTACCTGCCGGCCGTGGCGCGCGACGGGGAGGTGGTGGTGGCGGTCGGCACGGGCGGGGCGGCCCCGGCGCTGGCGCGCCAGTTGGCGCGGCAGCTTGCCGAGGCGCTGCCCGAGCGCGTCGGCGAGTTCGCGGCTTGGCTGTCTTGCCTGCGCGAGGAGCTTCAGGCGGGCGAGCCCGATGCGGCCCGCCGCCGCGACATTCTCCGCCGCCTCGCCGGCGCCGAGGGGCAGCGGCGCTTTGCCGCCGGCGGCGATGACGCCCTCCGAGGCCTGCTCGCTGAGATGCTTCAGGAACGCTGACATGCGCATCCTTTGCACCGGAATCAGCCACAAGACAGCCCCGGTGGCCCTGCGCGAGCGGCTGGCGCTCGACGAGGCCCTGGCGGCGCGCGATCTGGCCGCGCGATGGGAGGCCGCCGAGTTCGTCGTCCTGTCCACCTGCAACCGCACGGAGATTTACGTCGCCCGGCCGGTGCACGGGCATCCGCGGGAGGAGGAGCTTCGCCGGTGGCTGTGCGACCGGGGCGGCGCGGGGGCGGAGGCGGCGCTGTACACGTTTGCCGACGGCGAGGCCGTCGGGCACCTGTTCGCCGTCGCGGCCGGGCTGGACAGCCTCGTGCCGGGCGAGGCGCAGATCGCCGCGCAGCTCAAGGGCGCCTACGCCGCCGCCGCCGAGGCCGGCGCCGCACGCGGACGGCTCGCCGACCTCATGCAGCGGGCCCTCCACGTGGGCAAGCGCGTCCGCACCGAGACCGCCATCGGCGAGGGGAAGGTGTCGGTGGCGTCGGTCGCCGTCGACTCTCTCGCCAAGCGCCTGGGCCGCCTCGCCGGCCGCTGCGTGCTCAACGTCGGGGCGGGAAAGATGAACGAGCTCATGCTCCGCCGCCTCGCCGGGCTGGGGGCCGGGCGAATCGTTGTCGCCAACCGCTCGCCCGAGCGGGCCGACGAGCTGGCGGCGAAGTGCGGCGCCGAGACGGCCCCGTTCGACCAACTCGAGGCCTTGCTGTCGAAGGCGGACGTGGTGGTGACCTCGACGGCGGCCGAAGCGCCCATCATCACCGCCGACATGCTCGCCCGCGCCCTCGCCGGGCGCGCCGAGCGCCCGATGCTCATCATCGACATCGCCGTGCCGCGTGACGTCGAGGCCGCCGCCGGCGCGCTGGAGGGCGTGCGGCTTTACAACATCGACGACCTGGAGGCCGTGGTGCGGGCCACGCTGCGGACGCGCGAGCAGGAGCGTTCGGCCGCCGAGGAGATCGTCGAGGAGGAGGTCGCCGCCTTCCTGAAGGAGCTGAACGTCCGCGACGTGGCCCCGACGATCGACGCGCTATACGGGTTCATGCGAGGGATCGCGGAGGAGGAGTTGGCGGACGGGCTGAACAAGCTGTCGACGCACGAGGACGCGGAGGCGGACGCGGAGGTGATCCGGCGCGTGCTGCGGCGGGCGATCGGGCGGATTCTTCATCCGGCGGCGAGGCACCTTCGCCAAGCGGCCGGCGCCGACGCCGCCCGCGCCGATGTCGCCGCTCTCCGCCGGCTGTTCGACCTCGAGGAGGAGTAGCCCCCGCCCCCGCCCTCAATCCGCGGGAGGAGCTTGTTCATCCAGGTGGTGCTTGTCCCGTATTTGCTCCAGACGTCGAGTCCCTTAAAGAGCGGGCGCAGTTCGTCTGCCTTCGTGATGATCACGCCGACGCTGATCGCACGCAGGTCGAACAGAAGGCGGAAGTTATTGAGGTCGCGGTCGAAGAACGGATCCTTGTTGCTCCACTCGATCTCGAGGGCGACTTTTCCGTTGACGCAATCGACCTTGTGAGTCGGCGAGAGCGATTCGGCATCGTCAACGACGATCTTCGTGTTGAAGCCCTTCGAGACCCATCCTTTCTGGGCGAAGGCCTCGTCGAACCACTTCGAGATGGGCGATTTGCCCCCTCCGGGCGCCAGGATGTCGCTCTTGCGCAGCAGGAAGGCGCCGAGTACCTTGACAATGTCGTCCCATTGTCTCGGGAAGTCCCCCTTCAGGACGGCACAGGCGTGCTTCCACTCGTGGACTTCGTAGGTGCCCCGAAGGCGTACTGGCAGAAGGTCCGTGGTCATTCCATCGCCCGAGAATCCCATGCATCGTATTGCGTCAGAGGCGCTACTGCAAGCGGCGCTCTGAACTGGGCAGGCGCCACGAGCCACAGACGTGGGCCCTGGGGCGCAAGCGATCACGCCGATCCCGGCGCGCCGGGGCAATCCGCAATAGCGGCCACGCGTCCCGAGGCGCCACGGAGGCCGCTACGCGACTTGGAGCGGGTCGCGGTCGCTTTCGGCGTAGGCCACGCGGAGCTTCGGCAGGGCGTCGGCGAGGGCGTCGGCGAGTCGCCGCATGGCGGCCCGCTCGGAGTTGCCGTGCCCCAGGGCCACGACGGTCATCCCCGCCCGCGCGGCCTCCAGCGCCTCGTGGTGGCCGATCTCGCCGGTGAGGTAGAACGTGGCGTCCGCGCCGATGGCGTCGGCAACGAGCGCCTTGCCCGCCCCCGCGCAGCAGGCCGCCCGCGACACCAGGTTCGCCTTCTTCACGCCGCTTTGCCTGCCCGGCTTTCCCGCCACCAGCGCCTGCCGGACACCGATGGCCTTCTTGACGCGGCGGATCAGCGTCTGCACGGTCACCGGGCGCTCCAGCTCGCCGATCCGCCCCTGCCCGGCGTCGCTGCGCAGCGAGTCCAGCGGATACACGTCAATGGCGGGCGTCTCGTACCCGTGGGCGGCCCGAATGGCGGCGCAGACCTGGGCGGCCTTCGCCCGCGGCGCCGTCACCTCCAGCCGAAGCTCCTCCGCCGCCTCGTGCCGACCCGCAGCGCCCGCCGCCGGCTGCGTTCCGGGACCGCCGCAGAACGCCCCGATGCCGTGACCGAAGAACGCGCAGTCGTAATACCTGCCGACCCGACCCGCCCCCGCGGCGAAGGCGGCGTTCGACACCGCCGTCAGGTCGTCCGGCGGCGTGAAGACGACAATCTTGCAGCTTTCCTGCGCCGCCGCTGGACGCAGCGGGCGAACGCGCGTCAGTTGCAGCGCCTCCGCCAGCACGTCGTTCGTCCCGCCCGCGGCGCTGTCGAAGTTCGTGTGCGCGCTGTAAACCGCGAGGCCCCGCCGCATCGCCTCGTACACCAGCGGCGCCTGCCGCGCCGTCACCCGCGACAGCGCCCGGAAAATCACCGGGTGGTGCGTCAGCACCATCTGCGCCCTCAACCGCGACGCCTCCGCCAGCACCGCCGGCGTCAGGTCAACGCACACCAGCAGCTTCCTGACGTCAGCCGAGCCGTCGCCCACCAGCAGGCCCACGTTGTCCCACTCCTCCGCCAGCGACAGCGGCGCAATCGTCTCCAGCGCGGTGACAATGCCGGCAATCTTCATGACGTGGCTCCCGTCTAGCCGCCCCGACGTCCGCCGGGAGCGGAACACTCGCGGTCCAGAAGCTCCTGATACGCTTGGCCTATTATACGTGTCAGGGCCCCCGGCCCGGCCGCGGCGCCCACGTCGTGGCTCTCGATCCGCACCACCGGGCGGATGCCCATCGTGGAACTGGTGAGGAACACCTCCTCGGCCGCGAGTAGCTCGTGGATCGTCAGCGGCGCTTCCGCCTCGCACGCGATCTCGCGCCCCCCGCATAGCTCGATGACCGCCTCGCGAACGACGCCCGGCAGGACGGGCGTATCGATCGGCGGGGTGTGCACCTTGCCCGAGAGCACCAGGAAGACGTTGCAGAAGCACGCCTCCGCCAGCCGCCCGTCCGTGGTGAACCACAGCGCCTCGTCCACGCCCTTGGCCGCCGCCTCGCGACGGGCGAGCACCCGCGGCAGGTAGCAGCCGGTCTTCAGGCCGACCATCGGGTCGCCCGCCGCCTGGCGCAGCGAGGAGACGATCACGTCGATGCCCTTCTCGTACCACTCGCGCGGATACGCCGCCAGCGGCGAGGCCGTGATCAGCGTCGTGGGCTTCGGAGCGTCCTCGCCCTCGTCGCCGCCGGTCCTCGTGCCGCTGACCGCCCCCGGGGTCAGCGTGATGCGGACGCGGGCGTCACGGAGCTCATTAACGGCGAGCAGCTCGCAGGTGGCGGCCCCCAGCGACTCGGCCGTGGCGCCGGTCCGAAGCCCGAGCGCCGCCACCGTGTCCATCAGCCGCCGCAGGTGCCGGGCGAAGCGGAACACGACGCCGTTGTGGGCCAGCATGGTGGTGAAGCATGACGCCCCGTGGAGGAAGCCGGCGTCCGAGACGCCGACGCAAGCCTCGTCCGCCGGCACGAGCCGCCCGTTCAGATGCACCTTCTCCGCGCCCATGCGGGGCATGTTGCCCCATCGCCCCGCGGGAGTCAATCCCGACGCGCGGCCGGCGCCGAGCGGGCCGGCCGGACGTCACGGCGCCATCGCACTGCCCCTCTCGTTCGGGGCTGGTCGGCTCGCTAGTACCGGTCCCGATGCGTCCCCACGCGCGGGCGGAAGCGGTTCACGAAAAAGTACCGCAGGGCGTCGATGGGGTGGTCCGGCCCGTCCTTGACCGGCAGCTCGGAGCCCGCCCCCGCGGCCCCCGGCGGCGCGTAGTGATAGGCGTTGAACGCGCTGATGAGCTTCGTGCAGCGCGGGGCCACGACCAGCGCCGGCTCGCCGACGGCCGGGGCAAGGGCGCAGCGGATCAGCTCCAGGCCGTCGCGGATCGTGCTGGCTCGCCAGGCGCAGGGCATGTCGGCGGCGGCGAGGATCTCGGTGCAGGCCTGCCCGGTGCCCGACTCGCGCTGCCGCCCGGCCGGGTCGACGTAGGTCATCGCCACGGGCCCGGGGTCGCGCCGGCGGATTTCCCGGGCGTGCAGCGCCAGCGGCAGGCGGGCGCGGATGTACTCGTCGATGACGTGGACGCACCCGCCGGGCGTCACCTGCACCCACAGGCACGCCAGCGGACTGCGATAGCCGAAGTCGATCGCCCGGTACAGCGGCCAGTCGGCGCAGTACGCCACGTTGCACACGTGCCGCGACGCCTGGAACTCGTGGAACACCACGTGCTCGCGCTGCGGGCCGAGGCAGAGCATCTCCGCCTCCCACGCCGCCCGGCTGGAGCGGGCCTCGATGGCGATGGCGTCGTCGATCCGGAAGAAGCCCGACGCCTCGCGGGCGACGCCGCGGCAATCCTCAGCCAGCAGGCAGTCCGCGCAGCGCCGCCAATCGGGGCAGCGCTCGATCACCTCCCACAGGCACCACTGAATGAGCCGGTAGCCCGGCGGGGGCTCCTCCCCGGGGGCCCGTGGCGCCGCCGCGGCGCCCCGCCCGGCCCCGGCGTCACGCGCCTGGTTGACCAGGTGCTGCATCAGCCCGCCGGGGCGGTGCAGCGTCGAGAGCACCTCGATCGACCCACGGACGCCGGCCGCGCTCCGCGTGGAGAACTGCACCGCGCGCCAGACGTCGGGGTCGAACAGCTCCACCTCGTCGCAGCGGATCTTCTGCACGTGCCGGCCGCGGACGGCCTGCTCCGACTGCGGCAGCATGTGGATCTGCGAGCCGTTCCGGAGCGTCACGCGACTGCGGGTCACGCGCCCGGCGGCGAGGTCGCGGCGCTGCACGATGTCGCGGATGTAGACGCCGAGGCGGTTCGATTGGTCGAAGCTGCCGCCGAGGACCAGGACGGTGAGCGGGGCGTCGAAGACGGCGTTCAGGACCGTGGCGATGGCGGCGAGGTACGTCTTGCCCCCGCCGCGGCACGCCCAGACGAGGGCATCCTCCTGGCCGAAGAAGCTCGCGGTGAGATAGTCCATGGGGGCGTTGTGGCCGGGGCAGATGGGGCGGGCCGGCACGGCGGCGCCGAACTCGCGCCGGACCAGATCGGCGAGCGCTTCGGGCGTTTCCGGCCGCGGACCGAGGGGAAGCCTGTCGTCAGACATCGCGTAACTCCCTTCTTTTCAGTCGCCTGTATGCCTTTCGGCCCGGTCGGCGCACACCGATGGCCGGGGCATTTCAGTTCACGGCCTGGGGGCTATCGGTGCCGGCGGACGGTCACCGCCGGCGGGGTGCGCCGCGAGGGCGGTGCCACTGACGCTGTGGCCTCCGTCCCCCGGGCTGGGAAGGCGTGCTCAGTCCCGTGTCCATGTATGCTGACTATACAACAAGAGGCCAGAAATGCAAGAACAAAATATGAAGTTTCTTCCGGAGCCGCCCGCGGCGGGGTTGGGTCATCCACCCGCTACGGCGGGCGCCTGGTCCCGGTACATCTGCCAGAACAGAATCCACGGATCCAGACGGATCAGTTCGCCGCCATCGAAGACGGCGAACGCGAAATGGCTGTGCTCCACGGCGCTCACGTGCACCCCGGCCCCCTCGGCGTACTGCCGCCCGGCCGCCAGCGGCGTGTGCTCCGGAACCGTCAGCCGGGTCATGTGGCAGCTCGCCAGAGCCCACACGGCCCCGTCCCCCCAATGGCGGATGCCCCGCCAGCGGTTGTTGCGATGTCCCATCTCGATGCTGTTGTAGAGGAACTGGTCGTCCAGGTCGATCGGGGCCCACAGCGGCGTGCCCTTCGGATGGTTGATGTCCAGCCCGCCATGGGCCGAGGCGCCGTCGTAGGCGCCCATCCAGCAGTCCTCCCCGCGGTAGCAGTTCTCGATCCTCAGCCCGCCGGGAGGCAGGGGGCACCAGGGGCGCAGCGGCTCAGGGCAGATCCGCGCCGAGGCATCCTGCACGGCAAGCCGCGCATGCCGCCGCGGCGGGAGTCCGTGAGAGCAGTTCTCCTGCAAGCGGCACGGGGCGTGCGTCTCGCGCATGAACGCGAAGACCGCGTCCACGGCGTCGAGCCAGATCCGCGCGCCGTCGAGGGTCCAGGGCTCGTAGAAGCTTTTCTGCGTACCGACCTCGCGCTCCAGCCGCACCTCGCGGCCGTTGAGCAGGCAATCGCCCCAGAACCTGTACGTCGTGGTGGCGCCGGGCTCCTCCACGCCGGGGGCCTTGAGGGTGGTGTGCATGATCTCGGCCCCGGTATCGGCCAGCGTGACCTCGGCGATGCTGCCGTCCGTTAGGCCGAAGCGGAGGACATCGTCGTGCATCATCTCGACGGCGGTGAGCGTGCTCTTCGCCTTCCTGCTGATAATCATCGGCGCACCTCGGCTGGCTCGCGCCTTGCGGCGCCCCACGCGTCATTGCGGCGCACGTTGCGCGGGCTGGTCGGCCTCTCGGGTCTTCCTGTATTCGAAGTGGACGCGAACGATCTTGATGATGGCGGCGAGGAAGCAGGCGAAGCAGGATACGGCCGCCCCGATGAGCAGGCCCCCGAGCATCCCCACGGCGAAGGAGTATCTGACGATTCCCCGCCCGGCGTGCCAGCCGAGGAAATCGGAGGCGAACTCAGGGGATACCACCGCGAGCAGGCCGCCGAACAGCCCGCCGAGAAGGGCTGCGCCCAGCGCGCCGACCAGAATGACCAGGAGGAACCCCACCGCCGACTTGGTTGCGCTCTCGGTGCTCATGGCGAGTCTTCCCAGCGGCCAACCGCTCGGCGCGCCGGCGACGGCATTATCCGCCACGCCGGGGGCCAAAGGCAATCCCGCGGGCGGGCGAGCCCGGGGGGCGCACGCGCTTGACCGTTGGTCATCGGCCGGCCGCCTGCGAGCGGGAGCGCCTCTGAGAGTGATCCTGAGTCTGACGCCGAGCCTTCTCCGTGCCCGCCGCGGCAGGCCCGGGGCTCGTCAATGGGCGTCCTCCCGGCGGAAAATCTCCCCGGCAAGGGGCTTGCACGGGCGGAGGGGGGCCGCTATGGTGTCCGCGCCACCGGCGCAGCCGCCGACGCCTCATGTCCCGGCGGCCCGGGCTCTAACTGAAAGGATTTCTGAATGCCGGTCAGCCCCCACCGCTCCGTCCGGGTCCCTGTCATCATCGCGATTCTGACTATCGGTCAATGCGGCACGGTCGCCCTCGCGGGCAACGACTACCCGCAGAACTTCTCCCTCCGTCTGCCGCCGGCGTTCATTCGCCTGCGCGACGTGGCCACCATGGGCGGCGAGACCGTCGCCAACCGATTCTCCTCGGCCCTGAACCCCGCCTGCGCCGACTGGACGACCGTGCCGTCCAAGTTCGGCGTCGTCCTCGTCCCCTACAACTCCACCCTCTGCTTCGACGCCGGCGCGCGGATCCACGTGTGGGGCGAGGCGATCAACTGGGACACGCGCGACTGGGGCACGTTCCAGCCGACCGTGTCGCAGATCTACAGCAACGAGGCCGTCAACCGCATGGGGCTCATCTTCGACTACCACGTGAACTCGGTGCAACTGCTGTGGGCGAAGCGTTTCGGCGACTGCGCGTTCGGGGCGAGCGTCAACGTCGCCCACGCGGAGGTCATCCATCGCTTCGGCGCCACCGGCGTGAAGCTGTCGGAATCGAACTCCGAGAGCTATCGCATCCGCCTCGGCGGGCTGTGGGAACCCGCGGAGAAGTGGCTCACCGGGCTGGCCATTGAGTACGGCGTCGCGCCGTTCCGGTCGAAGACGTTCCTGCCCGGCCCCGGCGGGACGATCACGGTGTACCGCAACGACGCGGCCGACCAGCTCATCGTCCGCCCGGGCATCTCGTACGAGTACGCCCAGTACTGCACCGTGTACTTCGATTACCAGTACGGGTACTTCGCCCAGGCGGAGTTCGGCGCCCTCAACAGCCACCGCTTCACCCTCGGCATTGACCACCGCCTGCTGGAGTTCCTGTTTGTCCGCGGGTCGGTCTCCGCCGACGTGCGCGGCAACGTCGGCTTTACCGTGGGCGTCAGCCTGCACCTGGCCGAGTGGCTGTCGTTCGACGCGGGCTACCAGTACGACCAGTACCCCGAGCTGCACCAGGAGTTCGGGCGGTCGAACGGCTTCCAGGCCGTGCTGGCCGTGCGGATCTAATCCGCCGGCGGCGCAGCGCCATGGTTCGCGAGGACGGCAAGGCGGCGGCGGAGTTCGTGGGGGAGCCGCTGTTGCCGGTATCGGGCACGGCCGACACGAAGGCGATGTCGCGCGGGGAGCCGGGGCTTCCGGGTCGGTTCGTGTGGCGCGAGCGGACGTACGAGGTGGCGGCCGTGGTCGCCACGTGGAAGACCAGCGGCCCATGTCATAGCGGCAGCGGGGAGCGCTACCTTCGGCGGCACTGGTATCGTGTGCTGGCGCGGCCGGCGGAGGCGGGCGGCCGGGAGGCGGTCATGACGGTCTACTGCGAGCGCCAGGCGCGGAGCGCGAAGCGCCCCAAGGCGCGCTGGTTCGCCTACACGGTCGAGCCCGCCGGCGGGTAGCGGAGGCGCCTCAGGGGGCGGAGCGGCGATGCTTGTGGTGGAAGATCGCGCCGGCGACGCGGCTCAGCAGCGAGCGGCCGGAGGCGTGGACCGGGCCCAGGCGCGCGGAAGGCGGGGGGTTGTCGGGCACGTGGTTGACCGCCTTGCACTTCGGGCACAGTTCCGTGCCGCCGGCGCAGCAGTAGTGGGATTCCATCTTCGCCCCGCAGACGTGGCAGGCATAGTGGATCATCCCGGGCTCCTTGCGGCCGGGGCGGCTGCGGTGAGCCATGAGCGTCCATCTTCATTCTCTCGCCGCGCCCGGCGCCCGTCAAGCGCCGCGAGGGGCGGAGGGGCGGCGCGCGGCTCAGACGATGTACGGCATGCGGCGCCCGAGGAAGTAGAAGTACCGGCGCCGGCCTTCGAAGGCGCCGAAGGCGTACATGCCCGCCTTTTCGAACATGGGGTGGATGCCGCCCATCGCGGCGAGGGCCTCGACCATGGGCGTGTCGGCCGTCGCCAGCGCGTGGCGGACGAGCGTCACCGCCAGGCCGAGCCCGCGGAACACCGGATGCACGACGACGCGCGAGATGCACTCGATCTCGCGGTTGAGGCGCGCCAGGGCCGCGCGCCCGCCCGTGGTGTAGCGCCGGGGCATCACGGCGTTTCGGCCGCGGCAGCGGGCCACTGGCGGCGAGATGACCATCACGGCGGCCGGCCCCGCGATTCCCACGGCCGCGCCCGGCGGGGGATGGACGACCCACACCCGCTTGTGGGCGGCGGGCTCGCCCGCGACGTAGTGGAACCGCCCCAGCGCGCGGTAGTCGGCGATGGTTCCGCGATCGACCCGCAGCGGCCAGGCATCCCCGGGCGGCGCGTCGCACGCGCCGTGGTCCGTCCGGCTCACGCAGGCGGGCAGGCCCAGCGGCTTGATGACCAGCTCGTCCGGGCAAAGCGCCGGCAGCAGCTCCGCTCGCGGCGTGGCGACCAGCAGCGCCACGCCCGCCCGTCGGCCGTCAGTCGACATGAGCTTGCGCACCTGCCGGCAGAGCACCCACGCCGTCACGCCGTCGAGCCCGGAGGCGAACTCATCGGCGACGACAAGCCGGAGCCGCCCCGCGCAGCGTGCCCGGCCCGCCGCCGCCAACGCCCGCGCCAACGCCAGCCGGTACATCTGCCCGCCCGACAGGTGCTTCGCGGGCGTCACCAGGACGGCCGCTTCCGCCAGGCCGCAGCGGGACAGCAGCGCCAGGCGCTCGGCGAGGGGCCGTCGCCCGCCGACGGCCGACACGACGGGCGCCTCGCAGTGCCGCGGGCCTGCCGCATTCAGCGGCACCACCGCGCCGCACCGCGCCAGGCGTCGCGCCCGCTCCGCCGCCGCGGCGAGCAGCACGCTCTTGCCCGCCCCGCTCGGACCGACCACCGCGACGATCCGCCCGGGGGCGATCGTCAGGCGAAGGTCGCGGCAGATAGTCTCCCACCGGGACCGACGCGGACCGCGCAGGCCGAACGTCGCCGCCACGCGCTGCGCGTCCTCATCGGCCGGAATGCGCCGCGGGATCTTGGCGTTGATCCGAAGCGTCAGTTCTGGTTTGCGGTTGTCTGCGGACATGGGCGGGCGCTGCTGAAGGCCGGGAGCCGGTGATGCTGCTCATGAAGCGACGGTACTTCGAGGCCGTGCGCACCGGGCGAAAAACCACGACGCTGCGCTACTGGCGGCAGCGCCGCGTCCGCCCGGGGTCGGTGCATTGGGTGCCGGGGCTGGGGCGGGTCCGCGTGGATGCCGTCCGGCCGGTCGCGCCGGAGTCGCTGACGGACGCCGACGCCCGGGCCGACGGGTTCGCCTCGGCGGCGGAGCTGCGGGCGGCGCTCGCCGAGATGTACCCGTCGGTGGACCGGGATGGGCGGACGCTCTACCAGGTGCATTTCAGGTTCCTCGGCGAGGAGAACACCTCGGCCCCGTAGCCGGCGCGGCGCCGGGCGCGCCGTTGGCGGTCCAGAATGGCGATCTGGGCGGCGATCTGGTCGAGCCGGCGGCGAAGGACGTGGATCGTCAGGCCGGATTCCTGCGCGAGCCTCGCCTGGGAGGCGTCCTGGCAGTACCAGCGCGTGGCGAGGTAGGCGTCCTCCGGCTCGAGGTATGGCATCGCCCGCAGGGCGCCCAGGAACCGCGTCGATGCCAGCCGACGGGTGATCTTGTGCAGCCGCCGCCGCACGGTTCGGGCCGGCTGATTGACCATCCGGGCTACGGTCTTGACCGGTTGCCCCTTGAGGATGACGGCTTCGACGAGGTCGCGCTCGTCCTGCGTGAGGAACTCGGCCCTTCCCCTGAGGACCTCATCGGAGCGGGGCAGGCGGCGGCTGCGGCAGATGTGCTCTTTGATCGTGCTGGCCATGATGCATCTCTCCCCATTCTCTGATCCCCGACTCAGCCGCTTTGATCGAGCTCCCAACCATTTGGTTATATATGATATTCAAACAACAGACGCCGTCAAGCGCGGGCTTAGGAAATCTGGAACTTTTTTTCTATTTTCCGTGATATTTGGTTGCCAGAAAACCTAACGGGCCTTAGAATTTTAGCGTAGGTGCGCCGGATCCAGAGGAGACAGACCCATGAGCCTGGCGGACATCCTCCGAAAACGCCGTGAACACCTCGGCCTGACTCAGGACCAGGTCTCGGTCCAGGCCGAAATCTCGAAGCCGTACCTGTCCAACATCGAGACCGCGAAGGTCAAGAACCCCCCGAGCGACCGCGTGCTGAAGGCCCTGGAGCGCGTGCTTCAGTTCCCCAAGGGCGAGCTGATGAAGGTGGCCCACCTGGCGCGCACGCCGCCGGACGTTCGCCACGAGCACGAGGTTCTCGAGGCCGAGGTCGAGAAGCTGCGGGCCGTGCTCCGTGACTTGGCGAAGGGCACGCCGCGGAAGAAGGTCGGCGGCGTCGACCTGGACCGCCTGCTGGCCCGCGGGAAGGGCAAGGGCAACGTCCGGGCGATCGCGACGGGCAGGCCCGTGCCGATTATCAACAAGGTCGCCGCCGGGTATCCGCACCACTTCACCGACCTGGACTACCCCGTGTCGGTCGCCGACGAGTACGTCCGCTGCCCGGACCTGCACGATCCGCAGGCCTTCGCGGCCCGCGTGGTGGGCGATTCAATGGAGCCGGAGTACCACGAGGGCGACATCGTGGTCTTCGCGCCGGGCACGCCGGCCGCCAGCGGCAACGACTGCTTCGTCCGATTCGAAGGCGGTGGCACGACCTTCAAGCGCGTCTACCAGGACGACGAACAGGCCCTGCGACTCCAGCCGCTCAACAGCCAGTACGCCGCTGAAACGTACCCGCGCGAGCAGGTGACGGGCCTCTGGCCGGCGGCGCTGCTCATCCAGCGGCTCGGGGCAAGGTAGGGCCGACATCGTGCGGCTGGAGCGATACGTCTACAAGCACGCGGGGCGGACGGCGCTGAAGCTGTCCGTCCACTTTCCCACCGGCTGGCGGGCCGCCGACCGCCGGGGCGCAATGGTGTTCTTCTTCGGCGGGGCGTGGCGAACCGGCACGATGCAGCAGTTCCGCCCGCAGGCGGAGTACCTGGCGCGTCGCGGCCTGGTGGGGGTGCGGGCGGACTACCGCGTGCGGGAGCGGCACGGCGTCCGCCCGGACGCGTGCGTCGAAGACGCCAAGAGCGCCGTCCGCTGGCTTCGGGCGAACGCCCGCCGCCTCGGCGTCGATCCGCAGCGCATCGTCGCGGCGGGTGGATCGGCGGGGGGGCACATCGCCGCGT
>CAZMDT010000052.1:0-13262 GCA_964564965.1 uncultured Planctomycetaceae bacterium
CCACTCGGCCTGGTTGGGGTCGAACTCCCTCGGCCCGGTCCAGGCCTTCGGCGGGGTGTGCAGGGGCCCGAGGATGTTCCTCCGCCCGCCGATGACCTCCACGAGCAGCTCGTTCTCCCCTTCGGCGAGGGCGTCGGTGACGTCGGCCTCGAACGGCGGCCACGGCAGGACGAACTGCCGCCCGCCGGCATGCACCACCGCGGCCGTGCACCCCACGCCCGGCAGGCAGACCACCAGCCTCCGCCCGTCCGCGGGCCTGGCCACGCTGAGCTTGTACCGCACCGCCGCCCCGTAGAAGTCCAGCCCCTGCCCCACCCACGACCCGAGCTTCAACGACCGCGGGGGCGCCGTCAGCGTCACGTTGCCGGGCGCGAGCGGTCTGGCCGGGTCGAGGGCGGCCGTGCCGAACTCGCCCACGAGGTACATATCCTCCAGCTCCATGTCCGGCCGGTAGGTGAAGGCGAGAGCGATCTCGTTCTCGCCTTCGGCAAGCAGGCCGGTGATGTCCATGGTCTCGATGTCCTCGTCGACCCAGAAGCCCTCGACGGCGGTGGCCCGCCGGCCGTTCACGCTGATCTCGTAGTCGTGCGGGTTCTCCAGCGCGAGACGGCAGGAGGCGGGGCGCTCGGTGAGGTGGAAGGTCCAGCGCACCTCGCAGCGGTCGCGGGGGGTCGTATCCACCGCGCCGGTGGCGTACAGGTACCACGGCTGGTGCTCGGGCCCGAGGCGCGTGCCCAGCCCGTAGCGGGCGCGGATCAGCTCGTCCGCCTTCAGCACGGGCACCGGCGCCGAGGAGCCCTCCTCGCCCACGCGGAACCGGCAGGTGTCCAGCGGCATCGTGTTCGGCTCGGTCAGCTCGACCTCAAACGGCCCGCCGACCTGGCGCGACTCGACGGTCTCCCGGGCGGGCGCCGGCTCCGCGGCGTCCTCGGCCGCCAGCCCCAGGCTCACCAATGCCGAGCCCGTCGGCAACAGGCCCAGCTCGAACTCGATGAACCCGTCGGCATCGCGGGCCGCCACGCGCGTCCGCGCGCCCGAAAGCAGATCCCACAGCACGACCGGGCCGTTGCCCTCAACGCGAACGGCTGCGCGGTGCGCGCCCTGCCGGTCGTGCGACTGGAGGAACAGCACCCTGCCGCCCTTGACGGCCCGCAGCATGTACCAGCAGGGCAGCTCGCGCCCGTCCTCGCTGATGGACACGCGCCGCGGCAGCCCGGTCGACACCGCCGCCAGCAGCGCCTCGGGCACGGCCTCGCACGTTTCCGCCGCCGCGACCAGCTCGCCGACCGCGTCGCTGGGCTGGCCGTCGAGGTGGTCGGGTACGCGCCCGGCGAACAGCACGCGCCCGCCGCCGGCGAGGAACCGCCGCAGCAGGTCCGCCGTCGAGGCCCGGAGGGTCACGCAGGGCGGCACGATGACGAGCCGGTAGGTCATCCAGCCGACCTTCAGCCCGGCCTGAGTGGCCTTGGCGTGCTTCGCCAGCAGCGTCTCGTCGCCGAAGTCCCAGTCGTAGTGCTCGCTGGACAGCGCGTAGATGATGTCGCGCAGCCGGTCCTGGAGTTCCGCCAGCAGCGGGCTCGGGTTGGCGGTGTAGATGCCCCACGCGCTTTCCACCGGGTTGATCACGAGCACGTCGCGGATGGGCCGGCCCTGCTTGAGCATCAGCCCCAGCCGCCCGAAGTACGCCTCGACCGCGGCGTAGTGCGCCCACCACGGGCTGTGGGAGAAGATGCTCGCGGGGAAGTCGCGCTTGGCCCCGCCGGCGAGGCTGTAGTGCGTCAGGTGGGGGCAGCGGAAGTTGACGCCGGCGGCGAACTGCCAGTCGCCGACGAACTTGTGGCCCTCGAGGGGCCAGTCCCAGCCGGTGCAGCCGTACAGCTCCGACAGCACCCGCTCCTTCCCGAGCTGGTCGGCCACCGACGCGCACTGCTTGGCGGTCGCCAGCTCCCGGCACTGGTCGGTCAGCACGTCGATGCCGGGCCACTGCATGTGCTCGTAGTGCGGCATCGCCGAGCCGATGACGTCCGTCTGTGAGCCGAGCGTTCCCTCGGCGAGGTAGTGGCCCGTCAGGGCGATGTGGTGCGTCTCGCACCAGCGCCCGATGCGCTCGGAGAAGCTCTCGACGAACAGCTCGGTGATCGTCCGCCGGAAGTCGTGCCGCACCCGCGAGAACTCCCCCCCCGCCAGCTCCAGCACGAGCTTCGGCAGGTGGTCGCGCAGATCGTACCCGCGGCGCTGGAGGAACTCGCGGGGCAGCCCGGGCGTCCAGCTGATGCTGATCTGCCGGCCGTCCTCGCTGCGCCGCGTGCGCCCGTAGTTCGGCTCGTCCGTGAAGATCGCCGGAATCAGCTCGCCGAAGTCCTTCGCGTAGCGGTCGGCGTAGGCCTGGTGCGTGACGTGGACGAATTCGTCGACGGCCTCGCCGTTCATCGTGTCCAGGTACGTGCCGTCGTTGTGCCACCCGGTCGGCGGGTCGGCAACGATGTCGAAGGCGAGGACCTGCTCCTCGGGCTCGGGCGCCGCGCCGCCGTCGAGTTGCCGGTGCGACATGAGCCGGCCGCCGCCGTCGAGCAGGACGGCGAAGCGCGCCAGTTCGCTGGCCTCGTCGCGCTCGCCCTCGACGAAGGTCGCCACGAGCGTGTGCCTTCGGTAGGCCTCGTGGGGGCGCGTCACGAGCCCGCCGGCGGCGCCGCTGGGCCAGCGGTCCTCGTCATACAGGTACGCCTTCATCCCCAGCGCGCGGGCCTTTTCCACGCACGCCGAGACGCACTTGAACCACTCCTCCGACAGGTAGGGCGTCTTCAGGCCGTAGCGGCTGTGCATGAAGAACCCGCCCATGCCCGCGGCGTGCATGCTCTCGATGGCGCGGCAGAGGCGGTCGGGATCGAGCCGGGCGTTCCACGACCAGAACGGGGCGCTGCGGTAGATCGAGGGCGGGTCGTCCCAGTGCGCCTTCAGCTCGGCGGGCAGGGCCATGGCGGTCTCCTCAACGAGGGTCTCACGCGGGAAGGGAAACAGCGGTATTCTCCGCGCGGGCGGGGCGGGTTCAACACAAAACGCGCACCGTTGCGTTCGCCGCCCGGCGCAGTAAGGTGGTCGCCGGCAAGCCATGCACCGTTTCTTCGCGGACAGACTGGCCGGCAGCGAGGTGAGGCTGCCCGCCTCGGAGGCCCACCACGCCCTCAACGTGCTCCGCCTGCGCGTCGGGGCCGAGGTGGAGCTGCTCGACGGGCGCGGCGCCTCGGCCCTGGGGCGCATCGCGGAGGCCGGGCACGGCCGGGCGGTCGTGCGCCTCGAGAGGCACCTGCCGCCGGTCGAGCGGCCCGGACCCGTGCTCCACCTCGCCTTCGCCACCCCGAAGGGCAAGCGCCTGGACTGGCTCCTGGAGAAGGCGACGGAGCTTGGGGCGGCGTCGCTTCAGCCGGTGCTGTTCGAGCGGTCCGTGGCGGGCGGCGACCTGACGGCGGCCAAGCGCGAGCGATGGCTCGCGCACTGCATCGCCGCCGCCAAGCAGTCGGGGCTGAACTGGCTGCCCGAGCGGCGCGCCCCCCTGCCGCTGGCGGATCTGCTCGCCGGCTCCCTGCCGCCCGTGCGCCTGCTGGGCGAGGCGTCCGACGATGCCCTCCCGGTGCGGCAGGCCCTCCGGCCGCCGCAATCCGGCAACCCGAATGCCAAACCTGAAACCCGAAACCCGGAATCTGAGATTCGGGATGTGGAATCCGCAATTCTCATCGGTCCCGAGGGCGGCCTGACGGACGGTGAGCGCGCCGCGGCGGTGGGCGCCGGGTTCGTGCCCGTCCGGCTGGGCGCGGCGACGCTCCGCATCGAGACGGCGGCCGTGGCGCTGCTCGCCGCCGTGATCGCCCTCGCACCCGCCGGCCAGCCCGCGCCATCGGAGCGGCGCCCGTGAAGTTCCGCATCGCCAGGGGCTGCACGTTCTGCGGGACATGCGTGTACGAGTGCCCGGCCGGCGCGGTCACCATGACGGGGGCGGGGGCGCGGATCGACACGGCGGTGTGCACCGGCTGCGGCGCGTGCTATCGGAATTGTGCCTCGGAGGCCATTGAGCCCATCGACGAGGAGACGACTGAGGAAGGGAAGGACAATGCTTGAGCACCGCCAGGCCGACGGGGGCATCGTGGAACCGGAGCGGACGCTGCCGGTGGAGAGCCGGTACGACGTGGTGGTGGCCGGCGGGGGCATCGCCGGGGTGGGCGCGGGCATCGCGGCGGCGCGCCGCGGGTGCCGCACCCTCATCGTCGAGGACACCTCCATGCTGGGCGGGCTCGTGACGGCCGGGCTGGTCAACATCCCCCACGACTTCGTCTCGGGCATCGGGCGGGAGATGTTCGACCGCCTGGAGGCCGCCGACGCCCTCTGGCACCGCAACAGCGACCCCGAGAAGCACAAGCTGGTGCTGGACCGGATGGTGCTGGAGTCCGGCTGCGACGTGCTGCTGGTGACGACGGTGGTCGAGACGATCGTGTCGGGGGGTGCGGCGGGCGGCGTGGTCGTGGAGAGCAAGGCGGGGCGGCAGGCGATTTTGGCGCGGCGCGTCGTCGATTGCTCCGGCGACGCCGACGCCGCGTACCACGCCGGCTGCGAGTGCCGCGTCGGGCGCAGCGAGGACGGGCTCACCCAGGCCTGCTCGCTGGAGTTCCGCCTCGGCGGGGTGGACTGGGACGCCTACCAGCGTTCCGACCTGAAGGCCAAGGACCCCCGTTGGGTCCGCCACGTCGAGCGGGAGGCCCGGGGCGACTGGGCGAAGGTGGCCGCCATCGAGAACCACCTGAACTGGATCACCCACGTGCCGGGGCGCCCGGAGCACTGCGGCAAGGACGAGGTGAGCATCTGCTTCGCCCACTCGCGCCGGGCCCGCCCGCTGGACAACCGCGACCTGACGCGCATGTATCTCGAAGGGCGGGAGCAGGCCGACCTGCTCTGGCGGTTCATCCGCGCCACCGTGCCCGGCTTCGAAGGCTGCTGGCTGATCGACACCGGCGGCCTCCTCGGCGTGCGCGACAGCCGGCGCGTCATCGGTGAATACGTCCTCACCGGCTGGGACCTCGCCCGCCACGCCCGCTTCGACGATGTCATCGCCCGCAGCCATCACGGCTACGACATCCACAATCCCGACGGGGTCGGCAACATCAAGTGGCTGGCGGCGGAGATCGCCGGCCGGAAACGCTACGTGATCTTCGACCGCGGCGGGTACGGGTCGAGCTGCTTCCCGCCGGGCGGGCGCGACGTATTGTGCGACCATCTCGGCCGGCAGGGCGATGACATTCAGGCCGGGCCCGACCACTGGTACGACATCCCCTATCGCTGCCTGGTGCCCGCGGGCGTCGACGGGCTGCTGGTCGCGGGGCGGTGCCTGTCGGCGGACTTCGCCGCGCAATCGGGGAGCCGGCTGATCATGGCGTGCCTGGCGATGGGCCAGGCGGCGGGGACGGCCGCGGCCATCTCGCTCGCCCGCGACCTGCCGCCCCGGAAGATCGACCGCGTGGAACTTCAGCAGGCGCTGATCGCCGACGGGGCGGACCTGGGGCAGCGGCAGCGGCGGATTCCGGGGGTGGCGTGAGCCGGGGCGGGCTCAGCGGACGTCCTTGCGGCCTTGGGGGACGAAGGCGCGCGACCATTTGAGGTTCCACAGCTCGGCGAGCTGCACCCCGCGGGCGCTGCCGTCGGCGAAGCTGATGTTGATGCGCAGGTTGTGGCGGTTGACGAAGAACCGCTCCATGCTGAGCGTGTCGGCCTTGGAGCGGTGCCGGTTGCCCCCCATCGGGTCCTCGTAGCTCTCGGGGACTTCGGCGTTGTCCCGCGGCCAGCCGTCCACCCACGCCGCGTCGGCAAACACCGGAGAATCGGCCTCGTCGTTGCCCTGGCCGATCGTGCCGAACCAGTCGTCGGGGAACGTGAAGCTGCTGGCGGGCGTGATGTACCGGTCCCCGGCGTCCTCGCCCGGGTTGTCGTAATCGGGGTTGTACCAGAACCCGTTGATGCCGTAGCTGCCGTAGTAGGTGCCGGCATCGCCGCCGGCCGAGTACCTCCAGGGCCTCGAGGCCGACCCGGGGTCGCCCGGGTTACTGGAGCCCGTCTGCGGGCAGTAGGTCACGCTGGGCATGTCGCTCACGAAGCGCGTCAGCGGGATGTAGAAGACGTACTTGGGGACCCGGGCGAACGGCTTGTTGCCGTTGGCGGCGGTAAAGGCGTTCCATCCCAGTTGCCACTGCCGCACGTTGCTCCGGCAGACGCCCTCGCGCGCCAGCATCCGCGCCTGGTAGACCGACGGCGCCAGGATCGTCAGCAGGATCGCGATGATCGAGATCACCACCAGCAGCTCCATGAGCGTAAAGGCACACGCTGGCCGGGTCTCTCGGGCGTCGCGCCGGGCCGCCGCCCCCCGCGGCCACGTCCGTGTCGCACGGCGCATCGCAGCTCGTATGTCCATGGCTTGGGCTCGTGGCGGGGCCGCCGGGCTCTCTCTGACCGGCGCGGACCGCTATCCCTCCCCGTTAAGTATAGTGTACCATGAGGGCCTCCCTCCGGCCAGCAGGGCCGGGCCTAGAATTGCGCCCCGGCCGGCGGCCGCCGCCGGCGCGACCGCGGCTCCCGGGCCGCCAGAATCCGGTACGGATACCACGACGCCGGGCCGCGCCGGTTGTAGCGGTGCAGGATACACAGCGTCTGCATGCACCGCCCGCCGAGCTGGTCGCACTCGACGCGGTCGAGCAGGAACTGCCCGTCAGGCCCGAGGGCATACCGGCCGGCGTCGTCGCAGGCGTACGTGCCGCGCACGAGCCGCTGGTGCTGCGGGCAGCCGATCAGGATGGACTTCCGCCGGGGCATGGCCACAGAGGAGTTATCGGCCCCCCGCGGCGGCGCGGTTGAAGCCGTCGGGGCCTCGCGGGCTACTCGGGCAGCTCGATCTGGGCCTTCACGGACGTGGCGGGCATGTCCCGGGCCCATTCGAATGCCTCGACGGCCTCCTCGAAGCGGAACAGGTCCGTCAGGAGCGGCTTCACGTCGATCTTCCCGCTGCCCATCAGCGCCAGCGCCCGCGGGTAGACGTGGGCGTACCGGAAGATCGTCGCGATGCTCGCCTCCTTCGTCTGCGCGCCGACGATGTCCACCGGCGCGCTGCCCACCGGCATGCCGATGAGCACCACCCGCCCGCCCGGCCGCAGCGGCTGAAAGACGCTCTCGATCACCTGCTCCACGCCGGAGCATTCGAAGACGACGTCGGCGCCCCAGCCGTCCGTCATGCCGTTGACGACGTCCACGACGCTGTCGTTGGCGACGTTGACCGGCGTGACGGGCCCCAGCGTGGCGGCGAGGTCGAGCTTGACCTGCTTGAGGTCGGTGATGACGACGCGGCTGCACCCGCCGGCCAGCGCCGCCATGGCGGTCACCATGCCGATGGTGCCCGCCCCCAGCACGACGGCGAGGTCGCCCGGGGCGATGCGGGCCTTCTTCGCGGCGTGCATGCCGATCGCCAGCGGCTCGACCATCGCCCCCTCCCCCAGCGAGACGTTCTCCGGCAGCTTGTACGTGAACGCCGCCGGGTGGACGACCGTCTCGCACAGGCAGCCGTGAACCGGCGGGGTGGCCCAGAACCGCACCGCCGGGTCCAGGTTGTACATCCCCAGACGCGTCGCCTTGCTGTTCGGGTCGGGAATGCCCGGCTCCATGCACACCCGGTCGCCCGCGGCCAGGTGCTCGACGGCGCCGCCGACCTCCACCACCACGCCGGCCGCCTCGTGCCCGAGCACCATCGGGGCCTCCACGACGAACGGGCCGATCCGCCCGTGCGTGAAGTAGTGCACGTCGCTGCCGCAGATGCCGACGTTGCGGATCTTGACGCGAACGTCGCGCGGGCCGAGGTCCTTGTAGATGTCCATGTCGCGGATGCTGACCTGCCCGACCTTCTCGAGAACGACGGCCTTCATGATCTGCTCCTTGGCCTCGGGCCCGCCGGCGGTGCGGCGCGCCCGCGTGTAGACGGTTTCATCGCGGCCGGCGGCGCCGGCTCATGCGCGCGGGGGGAAGATCATCGCCTCGGCGAACTCCGTCTGGAAGCCGGCGTCCTCGGAGAGTTGCACGTGCCGGGCCAGGCGCGCCAGCTCCTCCGCGCGCCGGCGGGCCCGCGTGGACAGCAGCGCGCACTTGGCGCCGTTGAGCGAGGCGTTGCCCACCGAGCGGATCCGCCCGTGCTCCACGTCCGGCGGGAGCAGCCCGATGCGCTGCGCGTTGGACCGCCGGATGAAGCTGCCGAAACCGCCGGCGATCAGCACGCTCCGCAGGTCCGCGCTGCCCAGCCCCGCACGCCGCAGCAGGATGCGGATCCCCGCCCGGATCGCCCCGGCCGCCAGTTGAAGCTCGCGCACGTCGCGCTGCGTGAGGCACAGGTCCGTTCCGTCGGACGCCCGCGCGATGAGGAACTCCGGCTGCCCGTTGCTTCCGTCGCGCAGACGGCGACGCAGGGCCCGGGGCACGCCGTCGGGCAGCGCCTCCGCCCCGAGGAGCCGCCCCTCGGGCGTGATGAGGCCCCGCTCCAGCAGCCCGGCGGCCAGGTCGATCAGCGCGCTGCCGCAGAGGCCCGCCGGCGCCGCCCCGCCGATCACGCCGAAGCGCACGTCGTCGTCGACGACGACCTTCTCGATGGCGCCGGCGCAGGCCCGTATGCCGCAGGAGATCCTCGCGCCCTCGAAGGCGGGTCCCGCCGCCGTGGAGGCCGCCAGCAGCGCCTCGCCCGTGGCCAGCACGATCTCGCCGTTCGTGCCGATGTCGATCATCAGCGCCGGCGGGGGCAGCTCGGTGAGCTTCGTGGCCAGCGCGCCCGCCACCGTGTCGCCGCCGATGAACCCGCCGACGACCGGAAAGACGTACGCCGCCGCCTGCTCGTGGACGGTGAGCCCCAGCGCCGCCGCCGGCACGATCAGCCCCCTCTCGTGGGCGGGCACGAACGGCACCTGCCCCAGCGCCCTCACGTCGATGCCGCACAGCAGGTGCTCCATCGTCGTGTTGCCCGCGAACGCCACCTCGTAGATCCGCCCGCGCCCGACGCCCGCCTGGGCGCACAGCTCGCCGATCATCTCCTCGACGGCCGAGGTGATCTCGCGGTGCAGGTCCGCCAGGCAGCTCGTCTGCTCCCCGCAGCAGCGGATGCGCGACAGCACGTCGTCGCCGCGGCTGACCTGCGGGTTCATCCGGCTGACGAGCGCCAGCTCGTGCCCGCTGCACAGATCGAGCAGGGAGCCGACGACGGTGGTGGTGCCGATGTCGAAGGCGGCGCCATAGCACTCGCCCGTGGTGTCGCCCGGCTCGAAGGCGAGCAGGTGGTGGTCGGCCAACACCGCCGTGCCGTGGAAGTCCGCCTCGCGGAGCAGGCCCGGCAGGCGCCGCAGCAGCGGCAGGTCGGCCTTCGCGCCGCCCACCGCCGCCGCCAGCCGCGCCAGGTCCGCCGCCCCGTCGGACAGCGTCGGCGGCGACAGCTCCACGTACACTTTCCGCACCGCCGGCTGCACCTCCTCGGCCACGCCACGCTGACGCTCCGCCAAGATCTGATGGTCCGTGCCGAACAGCGAGGAGTCCGGAACGCTGATCGTCGCGTCGCGCTGGACGGCGGTCTGGCAGGCCAGGCGCCACCCGGCCGCCAGCTCCTCGGCGGCCAGCACCCGCCGGTCGGCTTCGCTCGGCTCGCCGGCGCCGGCGGTGACCTGAACGCGGCACTTGCCGCAGGTGCCCTTCCCGCCGCAGGGGGTCTCGATGGTCATGCCGGCGCGTCCGGCCGCCTCCAGCACGTTCGTGCCGGGCAGCACGTACACCGCCCGCCCCGTCGGCTGGAACGCCACCTTCACCTGGTTGCCTGGCATTTTTCGCCCTCTCCGCCCGGCGGGGCCGGGAACCGTCATTCTAGCCGCGCGGCGCCGCAGGCAAAGGCGTTTCCTGACGCCCGGCAAGGTTGCGGGGCGCCGGCCGTGGGTCTAGACTCACCCTCCGGCAAGGTAGCCGGGACGGAGAAGCCGTGCCTATGCCAGTCGATGCGTCGCTGGCGCTGGTCGTTCGGTTCGCCGAGCCGCTGTGGCTGATCGCCCTGGCGGCCGCCGCCGTGCCGCCGCTCGTGGCGATGCTGGCGGAGCGGCGCGGGCGTCAGGTGCACGCCGCGAGCCTCGCCGCCCAGTGCGTGGCCGTGGCGTTGGCGGCGGTGGCGCTGGCGCAGCCGAGGCTGCCGCTGGGGGCGCGGGCCGACCGGCCCCACCTCGTCCTGCACGACGTGTCGGCATCGGTCCGCGGGCAGGCGCCCCAGTTGCCCTGGCCGGCGGCGCTGCCGCGCGAGCCCGACGACTTCGCCGCGGGCGTGGCCGTCGCCGGGGGGAACCTCGAGCCGCTCCCGACGCGCGCCGCGCCTCCGCTGCGACTCGCCGCCGCACGCGCCGCCCGGCTCGCAGGCGTCACCATCGTCACCGACGGGCAGTTCCACGACACGGACGACTGGCCCGCGGCGGCCGCGGCGCTCGGGCGAACCGGCGTGCCCGTGGTCATCGTGCCTCTCGCCGCCCCGCCGGCCGACGCCCGGGTGGCGTCGCTCCGCGCCGTTCGGCCGCCCGGGGCGCCAGGGACGGTCAGCCTGCGAGTAACCGTCGTGGCCGCGGCCGCGCAGTCCCGCGTGCTGACGGTCCGCCGGGAACGCCCGGCGCGGAAGGAGCTTCCCCCCCGCCCGCTGAACCTCCTCGCCGGCGAGTCGGCCACTATCGCCGTCACCGACGACGACGCGCCGCCGGACCGCGCCGCCGTCTACGTCGCCGAGCTGGACCCCGCGGGCGACGGCTTTCCCGAGAACGACCGGCGTTCGGCGGTCGTGCTGCCCGAGCAGCCGCTGGCCGCGTGGGTGGCCCCGGATGACGCCGGTCGCCAGCGACTCGCCGCCGCACTCGCCCAGGCCGGAATCGAGCTTCGCCCCGTCGCGCCCGCCGCGGCGCCCACGGACGCGGCCGGCTGGGCTGACTTCGACGCCGTCGTCACCGTCGATCCGCATCCCGGCGGGCCGGTTCTCGCGCCGCCGCACCGCGGGGCGCTCGCCGAGTACGTCCGCGGCGGGGGCGGGTGGCTTCAGGTCGGCACCGGCCCGCACGCCTCGCCCGCCGACCGAGACGATCCGCTCAACCGCGCTGCCGCCCTCGTGGCGAACCCGTACGATCGCCATCCGCTCAAGGCCGTCGTCGTGCTCGACGCCTCCGGCTCCATGGACGAGCCCGCCGAGGCCGACCCCCAGCGCCGCCGCTTCGACCTCGCCGTCGAGGCCGTGCTCGCCCTCCGGCCGCACCTCACGCCCGCCGACGCGCTCGCCATCGTCGTCTTCGCCGGCTCGCCGCGCCTGGTCTTCGACAGCGGCGCCGGCCCGCCGGACTTCGGCGCCGTGCACGCGGTGCTCCGCCGCATCCGCCCCAGCGGCGAGACGAAGATCCTCCCCGCCGTCGAGCTGGCTGCCGCGGTTGCGCTGCCGCCGCGGCGGGAGGGCCTGCTGCTGCTGGTGAGCGACCTGCGGGACGAGTCGCTCGACGCGGCGAAGGGCGCGGCCGTCGTTGCGAGGTCCCCCTACCGCCTGGCGGTCGTGGATACCGATCCGGGGGCGGCGCCCGCGAAGGAGCCGATGCGTGAGCTGGTGCGGCGTGTGGAGGGCGCGGCGATCCGCCCGGCGGGCGACCTGGCAGCCCTGGCAGGCATCTTCGTGGAGTTCCTGCGCGAGTCCCGGGGCGAGGCGCTTCGGACGGGCCGCTTCGCGCCGCAGGCCGTCGGCGACGGCGAGGTCTTCGGAATCGACGCCGCGACGCTGGCACCGCTTCCGGCGTACTTCCTGTCCGGGCCGAAGGAGGGGGCGCAGGTGCTGCTCCGCAGCGGCGGCGATCCGCTGCTGGCCGTCAGGCGCGTCGGCCTGGGGACGACCGTCTCGCTGGCCGTGCCGGCCGAGGCGCTCCGGGGCGCCGCGCGCGGTGCACCGCTGGACGCCCTGCTCGCCGACGCCGTTCGGCGCGTCCTCCGAACGCGGGAGGCCCCCGGCATCGCCGGTGAACTCGCCCGCCGCGGCGCGGGCGCGCACGTGGGCATCACGGCCTTCGAGGCGGCCCGGCTGCCGGAACACTGGCCACGCGACGCGCTCGACCTGACCGCCACGCTGCTGCCCGTGGGCGACGGCGACGGCGCGCCGCTGCGGGCGCCGCTCCGCCAGGTCGCCCCCGGGCGATACGAGGCGGACTTGCCCGCGCCGGAAGGCCCCTTCGCCGTGGCCGTCCGCGACGCTGCCGGCCGGGCCGTCTGGCGCGGCGCGCTCGGCGCCGACGTGCCGCCCGAGTTCACCGCCATCGGTCCCAACCGCGAGAACCTCCGCCGCCTCGCGGAGCTGACGGGCGGGCGCGTCGTCGCCCCGGCCGACCTGGGGAAGCTCACCCGGCGCTGGGACGAGCGGCGCCTCACGCCGGTCTGGCCGTACGTGCTGGGGCTGGCGATTGCCGTGATGCTGGCGGACTGGGCGGTGACGCGCGTCTGGCGCCGGGCGTAGTGCGGCTGGCCGGGCGGGCGGTCAGTTGAGCTTCTCGATGAAGGCCAGGCCTAACCCCAGCAGTTGCCCCAGCACCTGCGCCCGTACGACGCGGCAGCGGTAGCGCACCGTCCGCGTGGGCGCGTGCCGCTCGGGCTTGGCGGAGGCGCTCGGCAGCTCGATCTCGGCGGTTACCTCGGGCATCTCCTCCAGGCCGCTTCGCCTGTCGGCCACCACGAACGCGCCGTCTTCGGAGACGTTCGCCATCCGCCCCCGCGAGATCACCGCACCCCGGCGGCCCAGGATCACGACCGGGTGGGCCGCGATCACCCGGGGCGTTCGTCGGCGGTCCGATTTCCTGGCGGGCATGGCACGCGTATTCTACCGCCCGCGACGAGACCCGCCACGGCCTTTCCCCGGGGCGGACCGGCCTTTGCGGCCCGCCGCGGAGGCGGCGCGGCGGCGCCGGCCTGACCCCCCGGCGGACCGGTCCCCACCGGCCTTCGCCAGCGCCGCCGCTACCAGTTGCTGCTGCCACGCCAGCAGCATGGCGATGCCCCGGAGCAGCTCCGCCAGCTCCGCCTGCGCGGCCCCCTTCGACCGCCGAGAATGTTTCCCCGTGGCCATTCGCGCTTGCTCCTGTCTGGGCGACCCCTATAATGCAACCGGCGATCCGTCGCGGCATCCTATACGGAGACATGGCCCGACACAAGACGAAACTACG
>CAZMDT010000053.1:0-9655 GCA_964564965.1 uncultured Planctomycetaceae bacterium
CGCCTGCCTTCAGCGCCGGTGGTTCCGAATCGCCGGCGGAAAGCTGCACATGAACGACCACATCCGCTCCAATGATGCGTTCAAGGCCGCCTTTATGAACATGCACGCCTTCACCGAGCTTCAGAAGGCGGTGGCCGAGGAACTCCGCGTCGAGCCCGGGGAGTACATGCACTTCGCCGACTCGTTCCACATCTACGGCAGCTACTTCGCGGAGTTCGAGGGGTTCCTGAAGACCGTCGCCGCCCGGGCGCCGGAGGACCGTGTCTACACGACGGAGTTTGCCGCGCCGATGTTCATCGACGGCTGCGACGCCCTGCTGGCCGAGGCCGACATGCCGGCGGAGAAGAAGACGCTCGTGGCGCGCCGCCGCGAGGCGCTGCTTGCCGCGCACGACTGACCCACGCCCGCTCGGCAGCGCCGGGGAAGTTCGGCCGGTGGAAATGAACGAGCCGCGCGCCTGAGCAAGCGGCCAGCCGGAGGGCCGGCGCCGGGACTGGTGCAGCCGCCCCTTCACGGTCGCGGCTCGTCCGGCGCGCCGCCCGGGGGGCGCGATCAGCGGCCGGCGGGGCGTGGCAGGCGGCGGATGATCCGCTTCGGCTGCCGCTCGATGGTGATCACCGCGACCTCGCCAAGGCGGACCTTCCGGCCACGCCACGCGACCTCGGTGCCGGCGAGCTGCTCCGCGGAGACCTGCGACGGGTCCCGCCCGGCGAGGGCCTCGTTCACCAGCCCGGCGGCCTCCGCCGCGGTCATGCCCAGCTCCCGGGCCTGCTCCTGCCTGACGGCCACGTTCAGGACGGGCACGGTTTCGGCATCGCCCCCGGCATATCGCGGCGGCTTCGACACCAGCGCCACCTCCGGCGCCGCGGCCTCGGCCGGCATGTTCTGCGCCGCCGCCTCCGCCGCCTTGCGCACCGCCGACAGGAACACCTCCGCGTCCGTCCCGCGCCGGCCCGTGGCGTACGCGTCGGCCCACCCGTTGGCGGAGACGATCTGCGCCGACGCCAGGTGCTCCACGCCCGCCAGCGCGTCCTCCAGCGGCACGGCGATGGCCTGTTCCACCTCGGCGGCGGCCACGCCGGGCCAGGCGACGCTCACGTGGACGGTCGGCCCCGCGCACCCGGTCGAGAGGGCGAGCAGACATGCCGCGGCGACGACGAGCGGACCTCTGCGAGTCATGGGGGTTGCCTTTCGCCCGGCACGATACCCGCGGGGCGCCGCGACGGCAAGCGCCCGGCGGCTACTCGGCCCCGACGATGCGGATGGCGTTCTTGCCGGTTTCCTTGACCTGCTTGAGCGCCCGGTCGGCGGCGCGGAGCAGGACCACGCAGGTGTCGCCGTCCCTGGGGAAGCTGGCGAGCCCGCCGGAGATGGAGAGCATGCCGGCGGCCCCGGGGCCGAGGGCGCGGAACCGGAGCTTCCGGACGGCCTGGCGGAAGCGATCGGCGAGGTCGTAGGCGCTGGTGGGGGGCCGGCTGTCGGGCGAGCGGGGGGGCTTGGGGTCCCAGAACAGCACGGCGAACTCGTCGCCCCCGATCCGCGCGACGATGTCGTGCGAGCGGGTGATGCCGCGCATGAGGACGGCGGTCTCGCGGAGGATGTCGTCGCCGGCGGCGTGCCCGTAGGTGTCGTTGTAGCGCTTGAAGTCGTCGATATCGTACAGCAGCAGCGTGACGCGGAGGTCCTCACGCGCCGCCCGCCGCAGGATGCGGTCGGTGACGTGGTAGAAGTATCGCCGGTTGTACGCCCCGGTGAGGTGGTCGGTGATGGCCAGCCGGTGGAGCGATTCGGTCCGGCGCGCGGCGGCGAGGGCGGCGGGCAGGCACTCGCGTGCGGCCGCCAGGTACTGCCCTGATGCCGCGCCGCCCTCGCCGGCCCCGTTGCGGGCGATCAGCGCGCGGCTCGGGTCGCCCTCGGCGAGAAGCAGCGGGCAGGCGTCGGGGGGCAGCTCGTCGGCGTTGACCCAGACGGCCTCGTCGCCCAGCCGCTCGCCGACGGCCGCCGCGAGGTACGCCTCCAGCGCGCCCACGCTCCGCGCCGACCGGAACAGCTCCGCGATCTCCCCGACGAGGCCCGCGCCGCCGGCGGGCACGGGGATGGGGCGCTTGCCCGCCCGCCCCGGCGCGGCGCCCGCCGGCAAGGCTGAGGAGGCGATCCGCTGCCAGTCGCTCCGCGTGGGGGGGTAGATGAAGTAGTCGTTCAGGGCGTGGGGGATGAGTCGGCGGACGTCGGGCTCGGCGGCCGGCGAGCAGACGGCCAGCAGTGACGCCTTCGGCTGAAGGCGCCGGCACGCCCGGCAGAGCCCGGCGAGCTGCTCGCGCGGGGCGGTGAGGACGACGGCGGGCCAGCGCCCGCGCGACAGCGCCTCCAGCGCGTCGTAGGGGTCGGCGCGGCGGGTCAGCTCGATCCGGCGGGCCTCGAGGTGGGCGGCGAACTCCTCGCCCACGGCGGCGTCTGCGATGAGCAGCATGTGCGGCTCGGGCGTCACGGCCGGTCCCCCAGCAGGGCGGCCAGCTCGTCCGGCGTGAGCAGGTCGCGCAGGTCGCCGCTCTCGCGCTGCGGCGGGGGGGCGTCCGCGTCCTCGCCGTCGCCGGCTTCCTCGGGCGGCTCGGCCTCGGGGGCGTCCTGCGCCGGCGGCTCGGGTGCCGGCTCGGACGGCGGCGGCGCCGGCGCCGCGTCGGTCGCCGCGGCGGCAAACTCGTCCACGTCCATCTCCGCCCCGAGCCACCGGCCCACGGGCGTGGGCTCCGGCGGCTCCACGAGCGGGCGCTTGGCGGGGGTGAGCGCGGCGGGCGGGGCCTCGGGCGGGGTCTCGGGCCGGGCTTCGGCGGGCCGCTTGGCCGCTTCGGCAGGCTCAGCCGGCGCGGGCGCCGGCTGAGCCTGCCGCAACAGCGACTCCGCCAGAAGCTCGGGCGCCACCAGGCGGATGCCGCTCAGATCGGCGGTGGTCAGCCCCGCCGGCACGGCCCCCACGCCGAGCATCTCGGTGCCCGTCTGCCGGGCGATCTCCAGCAGGCGGAGATGCCTCCGCGTCAGCGCGCCGAGTTCGACGACGACGGCCGCCGCCGGCTCGGCCAGCAGCTCCGCCGCCGCCTCGTAGGCGGTGTGAACCCGCACGCAGGCGATGTCGTCAGGCACCGCGCCGATCTCGCGGCCCGCGATCTCACGACAGAGGATGACGACCCGCGGCCCTGCCAATGCTTTCCGGCCATCACTCATGGAACGGCCCCAGGCCTCCGATACCCGCACAGAGACCATCGTAATCGCCGGCGGCGATGGCGTCAACGCCGATAGCGCCCCGCGAAGCGGCGAAATCGCTTGGCGAGACGGGCGCCCCGCGATATGATGCGTGGCTGGACATGCGGTGCCATTGAGTGCGGGCCGAGGGCCGACAGCCCCCGGCCCCCTTTGACGGCACGGCAAGCGGCGAGGAGCAGGCATGGACCCGCACGTGGCCATCATGGGCGTGACCGGCGCCGTCGGCACGGAGTTCGTCGCGCTGCTGGAGGAGCGGGACTTCCCGCTGGCGGGCCTGAAGGGCCTGGCCAGCAGCCGGTCCGCGGGCAAGCGGTTCCGCTTCCGCGGCGAGGCGCTCCTCATCGAGGAGCTCACCGAGCGAAGCTTCGAGGGCGTGGACCTCGTGCTGGCCTCGGCGGGCGGGAGCGTGTCGAAGCAGTTCGCCCCCGCGGCGGTCCGGGCCGGCGCCGTCGTCGTCGACAACACCTCCGCCTTCCGCATGGAGCCCCACGTGCCCCTCGTGGTGCCCGAGATCAACCCCGGGGACATCGCGAAGCACCGGGGCATCATCGCGAACCCGAACTGCTCGACGATCATCATGAACGTTCCGGTCTGGCCGCTGCACCGGGTGAACCCGGTCCGGCGGATCGTGGTCAGCACGTACCAGGCGGTCAGCGGCGCCGGCGCGAAGGCGATGGCCGAGCTCAAGGCGGCCACCCGGGCCGCGCTCGACGGGCAGCCCTTCGAGCCGAGGGAGCTGCCCTACCCCAGCGCCTTCAACGTCTGGAGCCACGGCTCGGCGATCGGGGAGGACGGCTACAACCTCGAGGAGCGCAAGACGCTGCTGGAGACCCGCAAGATCTTCCACGACGACGCCATCCGCGTGACGGCCACCTGCATCCGCGTGCCCGTCCTCCGCGCCCACAGCGAGGCGATCAACATCGAGTTCGCCGAGCCGATCACGCCCGAGGAGGTCCGGGAGATTCTCGCCTCGGCGCCGGGGGTGCGCGTGGTGGACGACCGCCGGCGGAACTACTTCCCCATGCCCCTCGACGCCTCCGGGCAGGACGACGTGCTCGTGGGGCGCATCCGCCAGGACGTCAGCCTGCCCGACGGGCGCGGCATCGCCCTGTTCGTCAGCGGCGACCAGATCCGCAAAGGGGCGGCGCTGAACGCCGTGCAGATCGCCGAGCGCCTCCCTCGCTAGCGGCCCCGCGGGCGGAACCCCGCCCCCCGCCGCGCGTCAAAACGGGGCGGGCGCGGGCCGCCGCAGGATTCGCAGAACGAACGCGACCCGTCCCGGTCTTCGGAGATATACTCCGTGGGGCGCCGGCCGGGGCCGCGCCGAACACGGCTGAGGGACGATCCGTCCCGGGGAGCATGGCGACGTGTCGAACTGGGCGACAGCCGTTGCAGCCATTCTGGTCCTCGCGGTCGCGGCGACCGGCCAGACGACCCTGCCCGCCGAGGGGGACGCGCTCGACACCGCCGAGGAGGAGGCGCTCGCCCAGGAGCTCTACGGGCGGAAGATCGCCGAGGTGCGCGCCACGGCCACGCCGGACGACGACCTCTCGCTCGGGCGCATTCTCCTGGAGGCCGCCGAAGACGACAAGAACCCCGCGAAGCTGCGCCTCGTGCTCGCCCGAACCTGCATGGACGTGCTGGCGGCGGCGGGGGGCGAGGAGACGATGTCGCTCTACCGGCAGGCGCTGGCGACGGTGGACGGCCTCCGGCCGATGGGGCGGATCGAGCGTGCCCGCCTGCTCCGCGACGTGCTGCTGAGGCGTTTTGAGCAGGCGCGGTCGGCGCGGGAGGCGCCGGCGAAGCTGCTGCCGCTGGCGCGGGAGGCGGCCCGGGGGTACCTCGGCTTCGCGGAGGCCGTCGCCGGCAGCGACGCCGATGACCAGATCGACGCCGGCATCGCCTCTGCCAACGCCGCCGGCGGGCTGGCGCGGAGCTACCGGCTGGGGGCGCTGCTGGAGCGGTCGGAGGCCCTGATGAAGGAGCTGCGCCGGCTGAAGTCGCGTTCGCTGCGGCTGAAGGCGGCGCTGGCGCGGGTGGCGCAGGCGAAGCGCACCGGCAACGAGCAGGCCCTGGCCACGGCCCGGCGCGCGACGGCGCTGCTGTACCTGACGCTCGACGGCGATCTCGCCGCGGCGGCCGAGCACATCGAGGGCACCGGCGACCCGAGCGCCCCGGCCGTGCTGGCGGGGGCGGCGTTCCTGAAGGACCCCACCTCGCTGAACGCCAAGACCGCGCTGGAGTCCGTCGGCGCCCTGACGGACCTCGCCCGGCAACTGGACAAGGCGCCGAAGCTCGCCCTGTGCGACTGCGCGTACCGGATGTGCCGGGCGTACCTCGCCACGAACCCCGAAGGCATCGACGCCGCCAGGGCGCGCCTTCGCCTGCTGGAGCTGAAGGGCATTCTCCAGATCACCGAGGCCGACAAGCTGCTCAAGAAGCTCAACGAGGCCTACAAGACGCTGCACTGCAAGCTGGCGACGCTGGAGGCGGGGGGCGTGCGCGTGACCTACGACTTCAGCGCGCCCGAGCAGATCAAGGACTGGCAGACCGACCAGGCCCAGTGGACCGTCGCCAACGGCGTCCTCGCGTGCAAGACCGGCACCTGGGACGCCGGATCGACGACCAACAAGCTCCTGTTCCGGATGGACCGGCCGTTCAAGATCACCCTGACCGGGCGGGCCTCCTACGCCTTCACCGTTACGCTCGCCCACCGTCCGCCCGGGCAGAGCTACGTGTACTACACGCACGACTTCGGCATCCACCGCTACTACGGGCTGCGGTCGGACACGTTCAGCAGCTATTGGCGCGACAGCGCTCGCCGGCTGACGTCCGGGCAGCCTTACAGGTTCGAGATCACCGGCGACGGCCAGGGCGGCTTCACGTGGGCCATCGACGGCACGAAGATCCGCACCAGCCCCCCGCCGACGAGCACGTACGCCTCCTACGCCAAGGGCACGTTCCAGCTCCGGCTCTACACCGAGCGGTCGAGCCGCCTGTATACCGCGTTCGACCAGGTCGTGATCGAAGGCGACGTGGTCGTCCCCGGGCCCGACTGACGCCGCCGGTCCGCCCGCCCTTGACCGCCGGCACCCCCCCGGCGAACATCGTGCCATGCCCGACGAAGACCCCCGCTCCCGGCGGCAGCGGCGGAACATCAAGCTGGTCATCGCCTACGACGGCCAGGCGTATCACGGCTGGCAACGCCAGGAACCGCACATCCCCACCGTCCAGCAGTGCATCGAGCACGCCGCCGCCCGCGTCGTGGGGCATCCGGTGACGGTCCTCGGCGCCGGCAGGACCGACGCCGGCGTCCACGCCGAGGGGCAGGCGGGCAACTTCCTGACGACGAACCTGTCGATCCCGCTGCGCGGGCTTCGGCGGGCGCTGAACGCGAAGCTGCCGCGTGACATCGCGATCCGCTCGGCCGTCGGCGTGCCGGAGGGGTTCCACGCGTCGCGGTCGGCGACGGGGAAGACGTACCGCTACCGCATCCACGTGGCGCCGCAGCGCCCGGCGGGGCTGGCGGGGCGGGTGTACCACTTCTGGCAGGCGCTCGACGTGGCGGTCATGCGGGCGGCGGCGCGGCGACTCGTCGGCACGCACGACTTCGTGGGCTTCGCCACGAGCGCCGAGGAGCGCCAGGACACGCGGCGGACCATCTTTCGTTGCGAGGTGGCCGAGGCCGGCGCCGAGCTGCACGTCACCGTGCGGGGCGACGGGTTCCTCTACAACATGGTCCGCAACATCGTGGGGACGCTGATCGAGATCGGCCGCGGGCGCTGGGGCGCCCAGCGGATCGACCGGGTGCTCACCGGGCGCGACCGCCGCGACGCCGGCCCGACCGCCCCGCCGGACGGACTGTACCTGGTGTGTGTGCATTATTGAGTGGGCCCGGCGGAGCGGGCCGCACCGAGCGGGGAGTCGGCAGAGGTGGAACGCGACCCCCGCCGACGGCATTCGGCGCCCGGGTGGCCCTTAGTCCCTGTCCAGGGCCCGCAGCAGCGGGTTGTGCGTGACCGCAATCGCCGCCAGCACCTCGTGCGGCGGCACGTACGTCACCTGCACGTCGTGCATCTGCCCGCCCTCGATCCGCGCCGTGAAGTACATCAGCGGAATCCGGCCCAGCTTGTACCGGTGGTTCCACTCCGGCGACTGAGGCCGGCCGAACAGCAGCAGCCCGATCGCGTACCGCCCGATGTTGTCCGCCCCCGTCGCCCCCTCGATGTACAGGTCGTACAGCTTGCCCTCGAAGATCATGTCGTTGTCGGCAGAGCCGTCCGGGCGCAGGTCCGCGAAACCCGTCATCGTCGTGTACCGGTACACCGTTTCCTTCAGGCTCGGGAAGGCCTTGGCGATGGCGTTGGGGGCGGCCTGCCCGGCGACCCAGCCTTCGGTGGTGACGGTGACGGCGTGGCCTTCGGGGTTGGGGGGGACGCGGCCGTCGATGGCGTTCGCCAGCAGGCGGACCAGCGGCACGGCGGCCTCCTCGCGGCGGCTGAAGAGCCCCTCCACGTTGTTGCCGGGGAAGAACTTGGCGATCTGGGGCTGGAGGTTCTCGGTGGCGATCAGCCGCGTCATCGTGGTGGTGTAGACGGCGGCGGGATCGGGGGCGGAGAGGTCGAAGGCGTAGTCGCCGGAGATGGGCCCGCCGTTGAGCCCGGCCTCGTAGCTGAGGCGGCAGCGGCCGGCCTTGACGGTCGCCAGCGCTTCGGCCCGGCGAAGGTGGTAGGTGCGGTCCACGGAGGCGTCGTAGGTGTTCATCCGGTCGGCCGACAGGCGAACCGTGACGTCGGCGTTCGCCAGCGCTTCGCGCATCGTCCGCAGCGTCCGCTCGGCCAGACGGAGGACGTCCTGCTGCTCGCCGGGCGAGAGCACGGTGGCGGGTTGCGAGGCGGCGGCGGGCCGCGTGGTGGCCGGCCGCGTGGCGGCGGGGGGCGTGGTCGGCGGGGCGAACTGGGCCTCCAGCGCCTTGGCCCAGTCCGTCAGGTCCTTCGCGTCGATGTGCCCGGCGAGCACGTCGATCCGCCCGGCGGGGGCGTCGCCCAGGCGGCGGAGGTCGCCCAGCACCCACGCCCGGTTCTCCCCGACGGCCAGCCGGACGCCGTCCGTCGTCACGCCGTCGAGCGACACCTGCTCGCCATCGGCGCGGAGCCCGGTGATCAGCAGGCCCCCTGCCAGCGTCACCCGCCTGCCGCCGGCCCGGGCGCTCAGGCCCGTCGAACGAACGGACAGCTTGCGGATCAGCTCCCCGGCGGTGTCGAGGTCCACGGTGACGTCGCCGGCGAGATCGTAGGGCGCCAGCTCCGTCGCCAGCCGCCCGAGCGACGCCGCCCGGCGGGTCGAGATGCTCGCCCTCGCCGACCAGGCCGCCGGATCGACACGGGGCACGCCGCCGGCCCACTCGAGGCGCCCGGCGCCGCTGGCCGTGAGGGCCACCTCGCCGAGGCGGGCCGACAGACGCTCGAGGTCCACGCGCGAGCCGTCGCGGGAAAGCCGGGCCCGCACGGCGGCGCTGGCCGGCATGCCGGCGGGCTTGGCGACCGGCCCGGCCCGGGCGACGGTCAGCCCGTCGGCGCCGAGCACCGCGTCGACGGCGAACCCCGTGGCATCGCCGGAGACCACCGCCTGCACGTCCGCCTCGCCGCCCACGCCGTGCCGCCCGAGCAGCTCGCCCAGCTCCGGCAACAGCGCCGCGAGATCGTCATCGACGCTCAGCCGCCCGTCGAGCCGGACATCCAGCGCGCCGAGCGCCAACGGGCCGGCCGCCTCCGCCCCGACCGGCACGCGCAGCGACGCCGCCACCGCCGCGGTGAGGCGGCTCGCGCCGAACGCCACCTCCACGGGCTCGGCGGGCGACACCGCGATGGCGACGCCCCCGGCGTCGTCGTATTCCACGCGGCCGCGGAGGCGGGCGCGGAGCTTCGTGCCCGGGCGCTTGGCGAGCCGCCGGGAGCCGACGGCCACGGCCGGGAGGGCGTCGGCGTTGACCGCCACGTCGGCGACGACGGCGCCCTCGGTGAGGCGTGCCCAGCCGGTCAGCGACGCCCCGGCGACGTCCCTGGCGGGCAGGTGTTCGGCGAGGGCGGGGCAGGAGCTCGCGAGCCACGCGGCGTCGGCGTGGTCCATGCGGAGCTCGGCCCCGCCGGCGGCGAGCAGCGCGCGAAGGCCGCCCGGTGCCGCAAAGGCCTCCGGCGGCAGGTGCTTCATCGTCAGCGTCAGCGGGGCGGGCCCGGCGTGCTTGGGCGCCGGCTGCACGCCCGGCGGGTAGAGGCCCATCGTCACGTCGAGCCGGGGCTCATCGGCGGGCGGATCGCCGCCGTGGATGATCGCCGCCGTGCCCTCGGCGGCCTGCCCGCGCGGCTTCACGAACACCCCCGGCACGTCCACGGCCACG
>CAZMDT010000053.1:9665-13111 GCA_964564965.1 uncultured Planctomycetaceae bacterium
GTCGGCGGTGATGGTCAGGTTCCGCGCCCCGCGCGCCGGGCGCGTGTCGTAGCGCCCCAGGGGGATGTCGCCGCTGATGTGCCCCTCCAGCGGCGCCAGGGCCGGCACGCAGGCCAGCAGGCGCTCGATGCCTTTGACCTCGAAGCGCTGGTCCCGCGCCTCGATGGAGACGGTGTTGGCCGCCCCGCCGCGGCGCACGCGCAGGGCCGCCCCGTCGGCGTGCAGCCGGGCCGTGCCCACCGCCACGTCGAGCTTGTCGATCTGCACGTCCACGTCGCCGTCGCTGAGGGTGGGTCCCCGGCTGACGAGGCTGCCGGCGAGGTCGAGGTCCAGCCCGTCGCCCGGCGGCTTGACGAAGCGGTCTCGAATCGCCAGGCGGGCGCCCGGCGCCACGGCCAGGGCCGCCCCGAACCCCAGCCGCCCCCGCGGGCCATGGCGAAGCTCGCAGTCCCAGCGCCCTGTCGCCTCCCCCTCAAGCTCCACGTCGGCCAGCAGGTCGGCCAGCTCCGGCCCCAGCCGCCGGAAGCTCTCCAGCTCGGCCAGGTGCCAGCGGACGCTGCTGCGCATCGCCCCCAGGTCCGCCAGGTACCCCGCGGCGGCCGTGTCGCCCTCCACCAGCCGCCGAAGCAGCGGGCGGATGTCCGCGAACTCGCCCTCCTGCTCGATGCGGTTGTCGTTGATTCGGAGCCGGCTGCTGCGGACGGTGAGCTGCCACTGGCGGGCGTCGAGCTCGGCGTCGAAATCCGCCCGGAGCGGCCGGCCCGCGGGCTTGACGACGTCCTCGCCGCGGCGCAGCTCGGCGGCGGAGGCGTCGGCGGCGACGGCGAGCTGAACGAGGGGCCCGTCGCGCCGGAGGCGGAGCGTCTCGACGGCGACCGGCCCGGCGAACGCCAGCGCCCCCGCGGGCATCTCGCCCGTGGCCAGCACCATGAGCCGGTCGGGGTAGAGCGTGCCCGCCAGGTCGAGCGAGCGGATCTCCACCGCCGGCTCGGCGTCGAGCTTCACGGTGATCGCCGCCCGCCCGGCCAGGTCGATGCCCGGCAGGCGGACGCGGGCGGAGCGAACCTCCACGTTGCTCAGCATCCGCTCCGGGTCGGCGAGCGGGTCGACGGCAGCCGTCAGCGACAGCCCGGCGCGGTCGATCACCGGCAGCGAGGGCCCGCGGACCGGCTGGACGTCCAGCCCGCGAATGGCCACGTCCACGCCGAAGCGCTCGAGCTCGCCCTGCTCGTTCATGCGCAGCTCGACCGACCCGGCGCAGCGTCCCGCGCGGACCTTTGCGGGCACGCCGATGAGGTCGGCCAGGCCGAGCTGGGCAATGTCGAGGTCGGCGAAGCTCAGCGACGCCGCGGCCGCCACGTCGGCGGCGCGGGGGCGGTCCGTCACCCGCAGCGTGATCGGCGCGTCGGTGCCGTCCTGCTCGAGCGAGGCCACCAGCGTGATCCGCTCGAAGCCCCGCCCCGGCCCCGGAACCAGGCGCGCGTCGGTCACCGACAGGCGCAGCGGCGCCTCACGCCCCGGCAGCTCGACAGTCACCCGTCCCCCGCGGACGGCCATCCGCCGCGGCTTCGTGTCGAACTCCAGGCGTGCCAGCGGCGCCAGGTTCAGTCGCCCGTCGGCGTCGCGCCGGACCGACAGCTCCGGCCGCTCCAGCTCCATCCACTCGACGGCGCCCCGGAACAGCAGATCGACGGGCGAGAGGTCCGCGCGGATGACGGCCACGCGCGCCAGCGGCGCCTCGCCGAACCCGGGCGGGGAGGCGATGGTGAGCCCGCGAAGCTCCACCCCCCGCGACCAGCTCAGGGAGAGGGCCTCGATGGTCACGGGGACCCGGGCCTGGCGCGACATCTCGTCGGCGAGCCGGCGGGCGATGTACCGCGTGGGCGCCCACCAGGGCAGCGTGACGTACGCCGCCGCCAGCCCCAGCGCCGTCACGAGCCCCCCGCGGCACAGATGCTGCCACCAGCGCCGCCGCGGGCGTCGGGTCGTCGGTGTCTGCTGCGTGCTCACGTGCGAGGGAATTATACCTTTCCGGTTGCCCGGCCGGGAAAAGGCACGCACCGCCGGGGGGCTAGACGTTGAAGCGGAACGTCACCACGTCGCCGTCCTCAACGACGTAGTGCTTGCCCTCCAGCCGGACCTTGCCGACGGCGCGGGCGGTTTTGACGTCGCCGGCCGCCACCAGGTCGTCGAAGGCCACCGTTTCCGCACGGATGAACCCGCGGGCCATGTCGGTGTGAATCTCCCCGGCGGCCGTCACGGCGTCGGTGCCCGCGGGCACCGTCCACGCCCGGCACTCCTCCGGGCCGTACGTCAGGAAGCTCACCAGGTGCATCTGCCGGTAGCACGCCCGGATGAGCACGTCCCGCGCGGCGGCGGGCACGCCGAGGTCCGCCAGGAACTCCGCCCGGTCGGGCGGGGGCAGCTCGGCGATCTCCTCCTCGATCTGCGCCGACAGGCGCATGGCGGGCAGGTCGGCCGGCAGCGGCGGCGCCGGGGCCGACACGGCGTCCTCGGCGCTGTTGAGCACCACCAGCACGGGCTTCTGCGACAGGAAGGCGAAGCTGCGGATGAGCCGGTTCTCGGCCTCGGAGTGCACGGCCTCGGCGATCGGCCGCTCCGCCTCCAGCGTCTCGCGAAGGCGCGTCATGAGGGCCAGCTCGTGCTTCTCGTCCTCGTGGTGCCCGGTGGGCTTGGCGAGCGACGCTTCCAGCTTCTCGAGGCGGTGGGTCACCTGCTCCAGGTCGGCGAACAGCAGCTCCTCGAGCAGCTCGGCGACGTCGGCGGCCGGATCGACCCGGCCGCGATAGGCGGGCACCGTGGGGTCCTCGAAGGCCCGCACGACGAACAGGAGCATGTCGCTGTGCCGCATGGCGGGCCAGTGGGCCATGGCGCGCCCGCGGCCGGCTTCCTCGTGCAGGTCGAGGCCGGGCAGGTCGAGGAACTCCAGCTCGGCGTGGACGACCCGCCTGGGGTGGTGGCGTTCGGCGAGCCACTCCACGCGGTCGTCGGGCACCTTGACCACGGCGAGGTGGGGCTGGTCGGGGCGGTGCACGTCCACGTGCGAGCCGCCCGCCTCCGCCACGGCGGCGAACAGCACGCTCTTGCCCGACTGCGGCGGCCCGACCAGCGCGACGCGCATCGCCATTCCTTCAAAGGGGGCCCCGCCGCGATTGTCCGGCATCGTCACGGGGGCCGCCAGTGTTTTCATTCGTGCCGGCGGCCTTCCGCTGTGGCCCGCGGCGGGTTAGAATGGCTGCCGTGCGGCGAGGGGCTGCCAGAGGATGGGTATGTCTTCCACGAGCGGGCGTGCATTCCGTCGCGGGTGGGGCTTCACGCTGGTGGAGCTGCTGGTGATCCTCGCGATCCTCTCGCTGCTGCTGACGATTCTGGCGCCGACGCTGAACCGGGCGCGGGAGGTGGCCCGGCGCACGGTGTGCGCCTCG
>CAZMDT010000054.1:0-13056 GCA_964564965.1 uncultured Planctomycetaceae bacterium
ATCTCGCCCACCACGCCGATCAGCGGGCGCCCCTTCACGTAGCGCGCCGGCACCGCGTGGAACAGATCGCGCGCCGCCGCCAGGCGGTCCGAAAGCGCCGCGAGGCGCGCCCGGCCCGACAGCGCCGGGTCCGCCAGCACCTCCGCCAGCAGCTCGATGCTCCGCTCGAACGCCGCGTCGGCGGCGCCTTCCTCCGTCTCGTAAGGCCGGGTCTTCAGCAGCAGCTTCCGCAGAATGTCCGACGCCACCAGCCCGCGCCACATCTGGCGCATGGCGTCCATGGCGTTGCCGGCGATGCCGTCGTAGCTGTTCTTGCTGGTCGGGGAGATGACCGGCACGTCGCCGCAGCCGAGCTCCTCGAGCACCTGGCGGAGGTAGGGGGCGTACTGCCCGAACCGGCAGGGGCCCTCGGCCGTCGGCATGAAGAAGGCGGTGCGCGCCGGATCGAACCCGTCGGCGTGGATGATCCGCAGGAAGTCCCCGATGGTGACCTTCTCGGGGTAGCACTCCTCGCCGCTGGTGAAGAGCCCGCCGAGCTCAAGGGTGCGGTCGTCGGACTCGGGGGTGGGGCGCGCGTCGATGCCGAACGACCTGAAGACGGCCGCCATCAGCCGGGCGCCCACGTACGTCATCCGCGGAATCCACAGCGTGCGCCCGGCGAGCCGGTCTGTCGTGCGGGGGGTGGCCATGCGGTTCGGCTTGCGCGCCGGCGGGCCATTATACCCGCGGCGTGCGGGCCGGCCCAAGGCGCGGCGTGGGGCCGCGCGTCCGCTACGGCGTGAACTCGGCCAGCTCGACGGCCTCGCCGCCGCGGTCGATCGACGCCTGGATCGCGCAGGTCAGGGCAAAGCTCTTCAGGGCGTCGGCGTAGTCGCTCCGCATGCCGGAGGCGTCGCCCTTTCGCACGGCCTCGATGAACACCTCCGAGCCGCGCCCGTGCCCCGAGAAGCCGCGCGGGTCTTCGAGCTTCTCCTGGCGGCCGGGCTCATCGAACGTGACCGACGAGCCATTGACGGTGACGACGCCGCGGTCGGTAAGCACCTCCAGGCCGACGCGATGCCCGATGGGCAGCATGCAGGCGCTGGTGAGGCTGGCGATGACGCCGCCCTCGAGCAGGATGGCGGCGATGCTGGCGTCGTCGACGGAGTAGTTCTCGACCTTCCGGCCCATGACGCCGTGGAAGCCCGCCGCGAAGACGCGCGTCGCCTCCGCCCCGGACAGATAGCGGATGAGGTCGGCGATGTGCGTGGACTGCTCGATGACCTGCCCGCCGGAGCCGTCCTTCCGCCGCCACCACGACACGCCCGGCATGCCGCCCGTCCACCAGCCGAGCATTGCCCCCACCTGCGCCTCCGCCAGGTACGACTGCGCACGCTCCGTCGCCGGGCTATAGCGCCAGTGGTAGCCCACGCCCGCGATGAGCCCCGCCTCGGCGATGGCACGCGCGATCGGCACCGCCGTCGCCCAGTCCGCCGCCAGCGGCTTCTCGATGTACATCGGCAGGCGCTTCTCGACGGCCGCCAGCTCCATCGCACCGTGCGCGCCCGGCGGCACGCAGATCACGAGCGCGTCCAGCGACTCCGACGACAGCATCTTCCGCCAGTCGGCGTAGGGCTTCGCGCTGTGCTCCTCGGCGGCGGCCTTCACGCGGTCGCCGTCGGTGTCGCACACCGCCGAAATGTCCACGTCCTTCATGCTCGCCAGGGCGGCACGGTGCCGCCGGCTGATCCCGCCCACGCCGATGAATCCGACTCGCATCGCCATGATTCCGCCGTCCTTCCTGTGGCGGCCCGTGCCGCCACGTGGGTTGAGCTTCCGTTGGCGCCGCCCGGCCGCCGGGGACGGCGCAGCGGCGGACAGGATACAGACGCCGCGGGGGGAATGCAAAGGGGCGGGCGCGAATTGCCCCCGACCGATGACGTGGCCCCCCGGAAGGCCAGCGGAGGGAGTCGAACCCACAACCGCCGCTTTACAAAAGCGGTGCTCTACCGTTGAGCTACGCTGGCACGCGTGGCGAGCGGGTCGGCCACACGGGGGCCGCCGGCAGCAAGTGTATCGCGCGGGGCGCCGGGGCGGAAGCCCGGTCAACGCATCGGTTGGGACTGGGGCTCGGGCTTCGGCTTCGGCCGGAAATTCGGCTCGGGCTTCGGCTTCCGCTTCGGCCCGGGCTCCGGCTTCGGCTCGGGCAGCTCCGCCTGCTGGTGATACTCGTAGTACGTCTCGTAGTTCTTGCGGAGATACCCGCCGGCGGTGACGCGAACGGCGTTGAGCACCACGCCGAGGATGTGCCCGCCCACGCGGGCGATCATGTCGCGTGTCCTTTGGACGATGCCGGAGGTGTTGGCGCCGGCGCGGACGACGAGGATCACGCTGTCCACCTGTGTGCTGAGCACGGGCGAGTCGCTGACGACGACGCACGGCGGGCCGTCGAAGATCACCTGGTCGTACGCCTCCCGCATCTCCTCGGCCAGACGGCGCAGCTCCGGGGAGCCCAGAAGCTCGGCCGGGTTGGGCGGCAGCGGTCCGGCGGCCATTACCGACAGGTTCGGCTCGACCTCGTGCACCTCGGCCCGCCAGTCGGTACGTCCGACGAGGGCGCTGCTGAGCCCGCCCTTGGGGCAGTGGGGGAACAGGCTCCCGACGGCAGGCTGGCGGAAGTTGGCGTCGACGACGAGGACGCCCCGCCCGCCGCGTGCGATGGCGGCGGCGAGGTTGAGCGCCACGGTGGTGCGCCCGTCCCCGGGCACGGGGCTGGTGATGAGCGTGCAGCGGCGCTCATCGGCGGGGCCGCTGAACAGCAGACAGGTGCGGATCTGGCGGAACGCCTCGCCGACGATGGAGTTGGGTGCCGCGGCGAAGACCAGGCGCATGTCGTCGACGTCGTCCTCGACGTCGTCGGCGTGAGGCACCATGCCGAGCAGCGGCAGGTCCACCCGGCGCGACACGTCGGAGGGGCTCTTGATGGAGGCGTCGATGAACTCCAGCAGAAACGCCAGCCCCAGCCCGAGCATCAGCCCCAGCACGATGCCCGTGGGCATCATGATGCGCCACTTCGGCCAGGAGCGCTGGTCCGGCGGGTGCGCGTAGGCCAGGATCTGCACGGTCTGCACGCCGCGGCGCTCGAGGTCGAGCTCCAGCAGGCGGGTCTTGAGCTTGTTGAGGCGGTCGAGCCGGGCGATGGTCTCGCGCTCCAGCCGTCGGGAATAGGCCGTGTAGCGCGTGCGCTCGCCCTCCAGCTCGTGGACCATGTCGCCCACCTGCGTGGTCAGCTCGTCCTGCCGGCGCTTGAGGCGCTGAAGCTCCAGGGCCATCGCGGCGGCCTGTTCCTTGCGGACGCTGCGCACGAATTCCCCGTGCTTCAGGCGCAGCTCCCGCTGCAAAGCCGCCAGCTCCTTCTGGGCGCCCTGCTTGCGGTTCGTGAGGTCCCTGATGATCAGGCTGTTCTCCCCGTACCTGTCGCGGGCGTTGGTGAGGTCGGCCTCGATGCTGATGAGGCGGGCGCGGAGCGCGCGGAGGGACGGGTCGGCCTCGACGAGCTCGATGACGGCGGGGGTCTCGGCGAGGGCGTCCAGCGTGGCGTTCTCGATGGCCTTCCATTCGCCGGCGGCGCGGGTGGCGAGCACCTCGAGCCGGGTGATCTCCGCCCGGAGCTCGTTGAGCTCGGTCATCGCGAGCGTGTGCTTCTGGTCGAGGTCGGCGATCCGCGCCGGGTCGGGGCGTTCGCGGGGATCGGCGGGCCCGGCCTGCGGCTTGAGCTCCTCGTTGAGCAGGTCCTGCTTGAGCTGGAGGCGGCGGATCTCGCCGTCGATCCGCCCGGTGGCGCTGCGGTTGTTGTAGATCTCCGCGGCCTTGAGCATGGCGTTGACGACGACGGCGATTTCCTCCCGGTCGGGCCCGGTCGTGCTGACGCGGATGTACTGCGTCTCGCGGACGGGCGTGATCGCCACCTCCTGCTCGAGGCGGACGAGGGCGGAGTCCTTGTCCTTGCTGTACCACCGCGTGCGGCGGAGGTCGGCCACGCGCTGGCGCAGCTCATCGTCCTCGTCGGAGATGCCCGTCACGGCGGCGAGCTTGGTCACCTCCCGCCGCTGAAGCAACCGGGCCGTCGAGATGACCAGGCGGTCCATCACGTCGCCGGCGAGCAGGCCCGTGCCCGGGTCCAGCTCGCTGCGCCGCGGGGCGTTGACGGCCAGCAGACCCTCCGCCGTGTACAGCGGGGCATACAGCGCCCACAGCACCGTCACGCCGGCCGCCAGGGCGCTGCAAATCAGCACCGAAAGGATGATCAGCACCTTCCGCTTGCGGAGGATGCGCAGGACGTCCTTGCCGGTGATGCCCCCGCCCCCACCGGGGGCTCCCGGCGGGCGCGGACCGCCTCCGTGGGCGGCGGGCGGCACCCCGCGCGCCGCCCGGACGATCTGCGGCGTCACCTCGCGTGTCGGCAGAGAGGTCATCTCGGCGATGGCGATCCGATCGCTTTCCTTACCCGCTCAAGCCCCTCGGTGATGTTCCGGCAGAGCGCCGGGGCTTGTTTCGACTCATTCTCCGCCTGGCGCTTGGCCAGGCTGTAGTGCTCGGCCGCCGCGTCCAGGTGCGTCTGCCTGGAACTCGCGGCCTCGGCCTGCCCGGCGAGCTTCTCGTGGACCCACGCCAGGTGGTAACGGATGCCCGCGACGCCCTCGGAGAGGGCGACGGCCTTGGCGAGCTCTCGGCGGGCGGGCTCATACTGCCCGAGCTTCGCCAGCACCCACCCGTAGGTATCGAGGACGCAGGCGTCGGCGGGCCTGGCCTTGGCGGCCCGCTCGGCATAGGGCAAGGCCTTTTCCGGCTCGTCTCTATCGTCGGCATAGATGTAGGCCAAGTTGTTTAGGACTTGGACGTTTCCGGGATCGAGCCGGAGCACCTGCTCATAGGCCTTCGCCGCCTCGGCCAGCTCGCCGGCCTTGTGGTGCGTCGTGCCGATCGTCGACAGCAGCCCGATGCGCTGCCTCGCCGTCGAGGCGAGCGGGGCCGCCGACTTGTATGCCGCCACGGCCGCCGCGCTGTCGCCCGCCTCGGCCCAGAGGTCGCCCAGCATGGCGTGGACGGCCGCCTCCTGCGGACGCTGCTGCACCCAGCCCGCCAGCTTCCGGGCGGCCTCCTCTGCCCCGTAGGCCTGTTGCAGGTCCGCCATGATGCGGACCCAGTCGGTCTCGCGGGCGTTCCGGATGGCCGAGACGAAGAGCCTCTCGGCCTCGTCGGGTTCGTTGAGCTTCGCGTGGGCCCGCGCGCGGAGCGCATCGAGCCAGGCGCCGAAGCCGTCGCGCCCGGCGTAGCGGGCGGCGGTGGCGAGCGCGTCGCGGGCCTGGCCGGCGCGGACCTGAGCGTCGAGGCAGGCCCGGGCAATCTCCGGGGAGTCGGGCGACAGCTCGCGGGCCCTTTGGAGGGCGGCCAGTTCGCCGGCGGGGTCGTTCCGGGCCCTGTGGAGCGTGGCGGCCAGGACGTGGAGGCCCGGCTCCCGGGGGAACGCGCCGAGCGCCGCCTCGACCTCCTGGCGGGCGAGGCCCCACTGGCTTGTCTGGATGTAGACGCGGATGAGCCCCTCGACGGCGCGGACGGGGCTCGTGCCCGCCTGAAGGGCCAGTGCCCGCGCCCGGCGGAACAGCCGCCCCGCTTCCTCCAGCGCCCGCGGGTCGGCGTCGGCAAGCCCCAGCCAGGCATACCCGTAGCGGGTGGCGATCTCGGCGGAGCGCTCCACGCCGGGGGCGTCGCGCAGCTCGCGCCGGGCCTCGTCCGTGCGCCGCTGGCCGAGGTAGAGGTCCACCCGGGCCAGGCGGGCGTCGGCGCTGAACTCGTCGGCCTCGACGGCGCGGTTCAGCAGCGCCTCCGCCTCGGCCGGCTGCCCCGCGCGCTGCGCGAGCGCAGCCCGGAGCACCAGCGCGTCGAGGAGCTTCGGGGCGAGCATGAGCGCCTCGTCGAGCCGGCGGGCGGCGGCGGCCTCCTCGCCGGTGCGCAGCAGCAGCCCCACAAGCTCCATCCGCGGGCGGACGAGTCGCGGCTCGGCCTGCACGCACTCGGCCATCAGCTCGGCGGCGGCCTTTAGCTCACCACGCTCCGCCAGGAACTTCGCCTTCGCCTGCCGGGCGAACGTGCCCTCCGGCGGCGGGCCTGCGAGGGCGATGGCGCGGTCGTAGGCGCGGCGCGCGCGGTCGCCGTCCGCGGCGGCGATGAGCTGGGCGTAGGCGAGATGCGCGGCGGCTCGGGGGGCGCCCTCGGGCATGTCGGCCGCCACGGCCTCGAAGAGGCGCGCGACCTCGTCATGCCGGCCCCGGCGCACATAGAACCCCCCCAGCGCCACCGCCCCCCCGAGCCGGTCGGGGCTCGCCTTCGCGAATGCCAGGTAGTGCTTCTCGGCCTGCGGGAACTGCCCGGCCCGCTCGTACAGCCAGGCCAGCCGCACCAGGTTGTCGGCGTCTTCCGGGCTCTCCTGCTCCAGCTTCAGACGCTTCTGGATGAACGGCTCGAGCCGGTCGTCCCCGACCTCCGCCTCCGCCAGCCTCAACTGCCACTGCTTCACCGCCGGGTGCGACGGCGCCAGCCGGCTCGCACGCCCGACCCAGTACTCGAACTCGCGATGCCGCTCCGGCTGGAATGACAGCGTCCGCGTCAGCCCCACGACGGCCGGGGCGTAGCTCGGGTCGTTCTCCACCACCATCCGAAACGCCCGCTCCGCCTCCGCGAACTCCCGCAGGCCGAGGTGGCACGAGCCCAGCAGCGTCCGGGCGCGCTTCCGGGCCGGATGCTCCGCCAGCACCTCCTCCAGCCAACCAACCGCGTCGGCGTATCGCTGCTGGACCCACGCGAGGCGCGCCTTGTAGCCGCGCCCGCCCGCGCCGTCGAGGTTGTGCTTCTCGGCGAGGGCGATGCACTCGGCGGCGGCGGCCTCGTCGATCTTCGGCTGCCTGAGGAGCTGCTCGAAGCGAAGGTTCACAACGTCGGCGTCTGCGGGCTTGAGGGCGGCGGCGGCCGCGAAGTGGACCCGGAACGGCTCATCACGCTCATGGGCGAAGCAGATGCGCGCCTTGGCGATCGCCCTGTCGAACGGGTCGGCGATCCCCTCGGCCCCGGCCATCTCGCGGTCGAAGCGCTCGCCGGGGTCCACGGCCGCCACGCTGTCCACGAACCGCTGCCAGTCGCCCTGGCCCTGGTGGGCCTCGCGCACGCCCGCCAGCAGCGCCTGCACGTCGGCGTCGCGGTTGAGGCGGCGCTGGAGGGCCACCAGCGCCAGGATCGTCCCCCGATCGTCGGGGGCCTTGGCGTGGAGGTCGGCCAGCAGCGCCGCGGCCTCGGCGCCCCGGCCCCGGGCCGACAGCCACGCCGCGTGGCCCCGCAGAACGTCCACCAGATAGTCGCCCTCCGCGGCGATGGCGGCCTCCGCGGGCAGGCGCGCGGTCCGGTCCGTCAGCACCTCCAGCACCCGCTGGAAGTTGAGCGCCCGGGCGTTGTCGGGCTCGACGGCCAGGGCCTTCTTGATCCACCCCGCCGCGTCGGTGTACTGCCGGTAGCGGATCGCCAGCTGCGCCTTGTAGACCAGCAGGTTGGGGTTCTTCGGGTCGCGCTGAAGGTACCGGTCGATTTGCTTTTCGGCCTTGCGGGGATAGGGGCCCATGCACAGGCTGATGAGCATGTCGATCGCCGCCCGATCCGCGTTGCCCTGCCGGTCGGCCTGTTCGAGAATGCGGATCGCCTCGTCGGCGTCGCCGTCGGCGAAGGCGATGCGGGCCTCGAGGTACGCCCGCTGCGGGAAGTCCGGGTCCATCTGCTCGAGCACCCGGAGGTGACGGCTCGCCTCGTCCGTCAGCCGCGCCCGCTCCTCGCCGCCCGCCGGCCCCGCCAGCGCGCCCCGCGGGCGGGTCAGCGCCACGGCCAGACCGTAGTGCCAGCGCCGCTGCTCGCCCAGCAGCCGCTCCCGCTGCTGCTTGGCCTGCTCGGTGGCCACGTCCTTCGGTGGGATTTCCGGCAGGGTCCGCAGCGCCTCGCGGAACGTCGCCGTCAACGCTTCGGTTTCGCCCAGGCGCTCGTATACCTCCGCCAGCAGACGGTGAACCTCATACGCGTCGGCGTCGATCTTGCGGGCGGCCTCGAGCTGCTCGCGGGCGGCCGCGAACTTGCCCTCAAGCAGCAGCAGCTTGCCGAGCTTGGCCTTGCCGATGGCCAGGCCGGGCTCCAGCGCGTCGGCCCGGCGGAACCGCTGCTCCGCCTGCCGGCGCCACTGCTCGGCCTGCTGTCGCTCCTGGCCGCTCAGGTCGCCCGAGGCCTTCCGCCGCTCCACCTGCGCCCACCGGGCGAGGAGGTGCTCGCCGTAGGACGCCTGGAGCACGGCGCTGCCGGGGGCCGCGGCGAGGGCCTCCGCGAACGCGGCATCGACGGCCGGCGGATCGTGTTCGGCCAGGAACATCAGCAGGCGCTGCCAGTAGACGACCTCGGCCGGCGCCAGCTCGACGGCCTTTCGGAAATCCTCCAGCGCCCGCCGAGCGCTGTCGGCGTCCACGCGGATGAAGGCCTCGCGCATGATCCCCCGGCGGAAGTGGGTTTGGGCGTCGGGCTCGTGCTCGATCAGGCGGGTGGCGGCGTCGATGAACGGGCGTGCGGCGTGGGCGTCCCAGCGGATCTGGCACAGCAGCCTCAGCGTCGGCACGTGGTCGCCCTGTCGCTGGAGGGCGCGGGTGGCCCAGTGCTCGGCGGCGGCGCGGTGGGTGTCGGCGTCGGTGCGGCTCAGGCCGGGCACGCCGGCCCACGCCCATTGCAGCTCGGCCAGCTTGTAGGGGTAGGCGGGGTTGGCCTTGTCGGCGCCGACGGCCTCCGCGTATTCCGCCCGCGCCACGCCGAAGCGCCGGGCCGCCAGGGCGGCGTCGCCCCGTTCCAGCCCCGCCCGCCCCTCCCGGAGCGCCTTCTCGCCTCGCGCGGCGTGGGCCGCGGCATCCTTCGGCAGCCAGCGCAGCGCCGCCGCCATCACCCCGCACGCGACCAGCATGCCGCAGGCCGCCAGCAGGATCACCAGCCGCCGGTTGAGCTTCTTCCGCTTGGCCATTCCTCCCTCCATCCGCGTGGTCAATCGTTCCCCGCACGCTGCAAGGCCGCCACATCCGCCGGCATCGGCAGCGCCTTAAGCACCTCCGGCATGAAGCACGCCACGAACGTCTGCGCCGCGCGGTCCGCCTCCGCCGCGCTCGTGACGCGCCACTGCGGGGCGAACTGGATCTTCGCGAAGTAGGCGTAGCGGACCCACGGATACGTCAGCCGCCAGCGGACCAGCTCCCACGACGTTGTCGGCTCGCCGTTCAGGCTGAAGGTGTAATACTCCACGTACGTCTCGTCCTCGCCGCACTCCGGATCGACGTAGAGAAAGGGGGTTCGCCGGAAGGGCACCTTGGGGCCCCAGGGCGCGGCGGCGGGCACGTCGAACGACACCTCGCCGACCTGGTCGCGCTGAAGCCGGGCGCCGCCGGCGACGAGGCATCGCTCGGGCACGTGGGCGACCTTGTCCGCCACGCCGGTGTAGTAGTAGCCCTCGAGCCGCCAGCGCCGCCCGGTGGCGACGTGGCGGTACTCCCGGACGAAGTACCAGTTGCTCCGGCGCGCGGCGCGGCGCCGCCGGTCGGTGGGCGTGCCGATCCGCAGCGTCTCGGTGACGTGCTCCGGAAGGATGACGTCGCCGTCGGGCTGCCCGTCGCTGTCGCGGTCCTCGGTGACCAGGACGAATTGCACGTTGCCGGCCGCGTCGCGAAGCTCGCGGGGCAGGCTCGTGAGGCGGAACCCCTCCGAGACCGTCACGGGCGGCGCCCACGGCACCGGGCGCTTCTCAATCGCCCAGCCCAGCTCCCCGAGCGCCACGGCATACCAGCCGATTGCCGACAGCGACAGGATGCCGACGGCGATCAGGAAGTGCCGGTTCCGGCGGCACCAGGCGGCCGGGGAGGCGGCCCGCCGCAGAGGGAGGGTCGTGGCGGTGCTCATCCGGTGGCCCCCCGCGGCGGGGAGGCGGCCCGCCCCGGGGGCGGGTCGGCCTCGGCGTCCACCTCCACGAACAGCGCCTGCAGCAGCCGCCCCAGCCCCCACAGCAGCGCCAGCGCCGGGATCAGCATGACGATGCCGGTGAAGCTGTGCATGAAGTCCTGCCCCAGCTCGGGGCGGTCGAGGACGTACATGGTGGAGGTGATGGTGACGCGCAGCACGTTGCAGAGCACGGCGATGGGCACGGCGGCGGCCACCAGGATCACCCGCTGCCACCTCGGGCGGTTCTCGAGGTAGGCCATCACGACCCCCAACGCCACGAACGCCATCAGCAGGCGCATGCCGGAGCACGCCTCGGCGACGGTGAGGTGGTGGGGCACGTCGCTGAGGCTGATGAGGCTGATGCTGCTGGCGCCGGAGCTGATCCGCACGCCGAAGAGGCGGAGGATGACGGTGGAGCCCTTCGCCGCCAGCTCCTGAAGCGGCTCGGCGACGCCGGCGTAGAGCATCTCCGGAATCGGCACCGCAAACAGAAGGAACAGCACCGGCAGCCAGACCACGCGCAGCACGCCGGGCCCGGCGAGATAGAGGACCATGGCGAAGGCGAGCAGGATCATGCCGACCCGGCTGACGAGGCGGACGCCGAGGGGGTGGACGCCGATCATGGTCAGCACGATGGCCAGAATCGCCAGAGGCGCGCCCCAGAGGCACACCCGCCGCTTCGCCGACATGAGCTGCCCCCATCGGGCGTAGATCAGGTAGAGGCTGAACAGGGGGATCATGAACCCGTGGGACCAGTTCGGGTCGTCCATCCAGGCGCGGACCAGCGGCGGGAACTGCCAGGCGTTCAGCACCACCACGAGGGCGGCGATGACGAGGAACTTCACGCGGCTGGCGGGCGGGAAGCTCTCCCGAAAGACCGCCGGCCTCGCCTCCGCGACCCTGTCGGCCAGACTCGCCTGCGGCCGGGCCCCGGTCGTGCGGCGCGCCTCGGACTGAGTTGCCTCGTCGGTCATGCCTTCGCGGTGTCCGCGGGCCGCTACCATCGCGTGAAGCGCCGGCTGGTCGGCGTGGCGGTGAGCGGCTCGGAGAAATTGCGGTCGTAGATGAACCCGAACCCGTAGGTGAGGCGGAAGGCGTTCCGCATGACCGCCCAGAAGGGCGCCCGGAGGTCGCTGCCGACGCAGATGACGTCGTTGGGCTTGAGGTACAGGTCGGGCTCCTCGCCCTTGAAGATCGCCTCGATGTTCAGGGCGATGATCTGCTCCTGGTTGTCCGGCAGGCGGCGGATGAGGATGGAGTTCTCCGGCCAGGCCAGCGGGCTGACGTTGCCCGCCGCCGTCACCGCCTGCTTGACCGTCACGCGCCGCCCGGTCAGCGAGTACACGCCCGGGCCGCGGACCTCCCCGCCGACGTAGAACTCCCCCACCTCCAGCGTCGGAATCCGGATGATGTCGTTGTCCCGCAGGACGATGTTCATCCGCGGGTCGCCGGCGTTGAGCTTCCCCAGGTTGACGGCAATGACCCGCGCCATCTCCCGCTGCTCGATCTTCCGCCAGCCGTAGGGGTCGCGCGGTTGATCGGCCTGGGCCCGCGGCGCGGCCGCCGCCGGCCGGTCCGCCCCCGAAGGCACTGCCGCCTCGGGCGCATCGCGGTCGACCTTCTTCCACCCCTCGCCGGGCACGTAGATGAACCGGAGCTTCCGGGTGGCCGCCTCGAGGTCCGCCGCGTCGGCGGGCGCGGTCGCTGCCGTGTTCGAGAACCACACCGCCTCCCGCGGCGCCACGGCGCTGAGCGCCCCCAGCGGGGCCCGCCCGTCGCCGGCGGGCGCCGGCGAGGCGCCCGACGGGGTCTGCGGCGTGGCTTCCGACACGCGCACCGCCGGGGCGGGGCGGATGATGTAGAGGTAGTTGATGTTCGTCTGGGTGACCCCCCCGGCGGTCGCCAGGGCCTCCAGGAGGCGCATGTCCCTGCGGATGATGCTGTACGTTCCGGGTCGCCCGACGGCCCCGATGACGGAGAAGGTGCTCTGGCGCCTCACGAGCACGCTGACCGACACGGTGGCGTTGTGGAGCACGTCGTTGCGGCGGTAGGCGGCGCGGATGGCGTCCTTGAGCTGTTCCTGGTTGAGCCCCTCGGCCTTGATGCGCTGGTCGAGCAGCGGCAGCGAGAGGAAGCCGCTCTCGCTGACGGGCCGGCGAAGCACGGCCTCCACGCCGGGCGAGAACAGGTCCAGGATGCCCACGTCGAGCACGTCCGTCGGGCCGATCACGTAGTCCCGGTCGCTGTACTTCAGGTCCGCCGCGGTGGGGAAGGTGGCGCGGGGCACGAGCTCCTGGTGCTGGTCCCCCGTGCCGATCGATTGCAGGATCGGGTTCACCAGCGGGTGGTCCGGCGGCGCCACCACCTGGTCCGGCGCGAGGAACCGGAACTTGTCGGTCTTGAAGAAGTCGCGCGCCCTCGGGGCGCAGCCGCCCGTCATCATGGCCGCCGACACGCACGCCAGCACCGGGCCGCCGCAGGCGGACAGCCACCTCGCCGCTTTCACGCTGTGTCTCATGGGCTCGCCAGTTGTGGTTGCGCGTGTCGGCTTCCGGCTGGGGCTCTCGCGGGGGCCCGTGCCGAGAGACCGGCCCGGCGCGGGCGGGAAGCGGCCGGGGGCGGGGCGCTTCGGTCGATCTCCGGGCACAGGACGGTCAATTCGCCAAAGCCCCGTGCCGTCATGGGCTTGAGGAAGTATCGACCATCCTCAACCGCTTCTTGACGAAGGCACAGGGCGGTGCGGCGGCTCCCCTCAGACCCCCTGCCCCCCGGCTCGCGGCGGCTCACCGCCCCAGCGGCGAGACCTCCCCCGTCACCTCCACCGACGTCGGCCTGTGCAGCAGGCCCGGCAGCACGAACAGCACCGAGCCGTCCGCCAGGGGCGACACCTCCCGAATGGCCAGGCCCTCGCTGCCGGCCCGCTTTCTGGCCAGCCGGATCAGGTAGCGGGAGCGATCGACTCCCACCAGGTGCCGGAATCCCCGCCTGGCCAGCTCCAGGCAGTGCCGGCCTTGCCCGCAG
>CAZMDT010000055.1:0-2414 GCA_964564965.1 uncultured Planctomycetaceae bacterium
CGGTAAACGCCCCCAGCCAGATGGATGCCGACGAGACGCAGGCGCTCGCGGAAATGGTCGAAGACGCGCAGGCGGGCCCGCCGGAGAAGGCGCTGCTGGAGGCGTCGAACGCGCCGCTGGTGCAGTCGCTGTTGTCGCGTCTGGAGCCGCGGGAGCGCCGGATTCTGGAGCTGCGCTTCGGCCTGGACGGCCACGAGGGCCCGCAGCGGACGTTCAAGGACATCGGCAAGCTCGTCAACCTGACACGCGAGCGCGTCCGCCAGCTCGAGAAGAAGGCGCTTGCCGAACTCAGGCAGCTCGCCCAGGACGTGCTGTAGGGGGGCCATCACATCGCCCGCGCCGCCGGCGCCGGGCCGCACCGGCCCACCGGCCTCGGGGCTAGTTCTGCAGGGCGTTCTTCGCCCAGTTGCGGGCCTCGCGGAACAGCGGGGGCACCAGCGGCTCCTTGAGCTTCAGCGCCGCCGCCGAGAAGGCGAACAGGTCCCAGTCCCCGGACTCGTAGGAGAGGATCGTGTCGTAGACGATTCGGAACGCCCCGCCGCCCCCGCCGCCGAGCAGCGCGCCGGTGATGTCCGTCCCCAGCGGCAGGTCCTTCAGCACGATGGGCATGGGGGTGTCCGTCAGGGCGTCGATGACGGAGAACAGCCCCATCATGAACAGCTCCGGCGCCCGGTCGTCCATGCGGACGAGCGGGGCGATTTGCTCGGCCGCCCGGGCACGCGTCAGGCCCCGCAGCAGCAGCTCCTCCGGCTTGTCGTCGCCGGTGTTCCGCACCGCCACTAGGGAAACCCACCGGCGGATCTCGTCGGGGCCGAGCATGACCAGCGCGTGCTTGACGGAGCGGATCTCGTATCGCAGCCCGAACCACGCGGAGTTCATGAACCGCAGGAGCTGGTACGCCATCGAGACGTCCTTCTCCACCAGGGCGGCGATGTCGTCATACGAAAGCTCCGGCCGGTTGATCTCCTGAAGGACCTTCAGGTAAACCATCTTGTTGGCCGGAATGGTGTTGTCCTCGCGCGTGACCGGCTTGGCGAAGAAATCCCCCTGGAAGAGCCGGTAGCCGCTGGTGACGGCGGTGCCGAACTCATCGGGTGTGGCCACCCCCTGGGCGATGGTGGCGATGCCCCGCTCGCGAAGCGCGCCGCACACGCCGGCCTGCTCCTGGGCGCTGGTCGTCCGGAAGTCCACCCGCGCCAGGTTCGCGAACTCCAGCAACGGGCTGGCCAGCCGGTCCGGGTGCACGCCGCTCACCGCCAGCGAATAGCCTGAGGCGCGCAGCGCCTTGCACAGCGTGGTGATCTCCTCGTCCGGCTCCATGTCAGCCGGGACGTCCACAATCGAGCTGTCGCTCGGAAACAGCGTCGGGAAGCCCTTCAGGACCAGGTTCTTGCTGAAGTGCACCAGCCCCGGCTTGCCGTCGGACAGCTCGCTGAAGTTCACGAACGCCATGAAGTCGACGGTCGCCTTGTTGGCCGCCAAGGCGTCGTAGTACCGCTCGAAGTCGCTTCGGTACTCCAGCTCGTACCCGTACACGCGGGTCTGAGTGTCGAAGATCGGATGCCTGGCCACGAACACTTCCACGGCGGTCTCCCGTCAGCGGACCGATACACCGGCCTTCTGTTTATCGGCCAGCGAGGCGGGCGTGTTCAGAAGACTGCATGTTTCCGGCCCGGTTCTGCCGTCGGCGTTCGCCGCCCGCTGCCCGGGCGGCGGCGGGCATTTGCTGTTGGGCGGCCCGGCGGTTTCGCGTAACATGGCCCCGCTTTGGCCCCGGACCCGTGTGAGAGGCGCCCATGACCGACCTGGAAGCCTACATCCGTGACGTACCCGACTTCCCGAAGAAAGGCATCATCTTCAAGGACATCACGCCGCTGCTGGGCGACGCCGCGGCGCTGAAGGAGGTGGCCGAGCGCCTCGCCGAGCCGTTCCGTGGCCGCGGCGTCGAGAGGGTCGTCGGCGTCGAGAGCCGCGGCTTCATCTTCGGCGCGCTGCTGGCCGAGCGGCTGGAGGCGGGCTTTGTCCCCATCCGCAAGCCGGGGAAGCTGCCCTGCGAGAAGATCGGGCGCAGCTATGGGCTGGAGTACGGAACGGCCACCATCGAGATCCACACCGACGCCATCCGGCCCGGGCAGCCCGTGCTGATGGTCGACGACCTGCTCGCCACCGGCGGCACCATGCAGGCCGCCTGCAAGCTCGTCGAGGCGCTGGGCGGGCGCATCGTCGGCTGCACCTTCGTCATCGAACTCACCTTCCTCGACGGGCGAAGCCGGCTCGCCGGTTACGAGGTGCGCTCGCTCATCCGGGCCGGCGGGGAGTAGGGGGGGGCACCATGCGGACGCTCAACGTCCTGCTGTACGTCGTGGCGGCGCCGGTGGTCCTGGTGCTGGTTGCCGCGGCGGCGATCTACCTGC
>CAZMDT010000055.1:2424-12964 GCA_964564965.1 uncultured Planctomycetaceae bacterium
CCTTGCCGCCTTTCAGGCCGACATGAAGATGTTGGCCGCCGTCCAAGCGCCGGGCGACCGGATCGTCGCGCTGGCCAACGCGGTCCGATGGAACCGGGGCGCGTTGGGACTGCTGCTGGCCATGATGGCGATCTCGCTCAGGCCGATGCGCGATCGGGGCGCCGACACCGGCCAGCCCGGATGGCTGCACACTTCCCTGGTTGCCGCGGCGGCGATCTACCTGCTGGCCGCCGCCGTCCCGGAGGACTACCACCCGTCGGATTCGCTGACGGCCGCCGAGCGCGAGGACGCGGCGTACGCCTTCGTGGACGCGGCGCAGTACCTCCAGCGGCAGGCCGAGGACAACCAGCCCTTCCAGCTCGTCTTCCTGCAGGGCGAGCTGAACGACTACCTCGCCTCGATGGATGAGATCGTCTCGGCGCTGCCGGGGCGCAGCGTGGGCGAAGCGCAGCAGGCCGTCAACCGGGCCGGGGTGGCGGGGCTCGCGGTGTCGCTGCGTGAGGGGACGGTGACGCTGATGGTACGGCTGACGGAGTACGAGAAGATCCTGTCGGTGTCGGTGAGGCCGGAGCTGGGCGCGGACGGCGGGCTGCGCCTGCCGGTGGCGGACATCCGCGTCGGTCGGCTGCCGCTGCCGGCGCCGCTGCGACGCCGCCTGCTGGCGAGGCTCAAGGACCGCCTTGCCGAGGAGCGGGAAGAGCTGGGAGAGGACCTCGGCGACGACTCGGCGGTGGAACGCCTGACGTCCAAGGCCGTCAGCCGCCTCCTGAAGGTCCTGCTCCGCGCCGTGGACGGGCAGCCTGTCCGCCCCGTCTTCGGCCTGCGGAAGCAGAAGCTTGTGCGGCTGAGCGCCATCGACGTGGCCGACGGGCGAGTGACGCTGACGTTCATGCCTCACGGCCGGCCGGCCGCGACCTCGGCGGCCGAGGGCGACTGAGGCGCCTCAGCAACCAGCCCGCGTCCCCTTCGCACCGAAGCTCGAAGCGCCCCCTGACTCGGCGGCCGGCCAAGGCGACGACCCACCGGCGCTCGTCGCGCGACACGGTCCGGTACGTGCCGCCGTCGAGCCGCGTCACCTCGCCGCGCCCGCCGCTGACGGGGCCCTCGTACGTCAGGTACGCCCGCCGGTGGTCCGGCAGCGCCTCCGCCGGCAGCGCCTCCCCCGGCGCCAGCACCGTCGGCGCCCGCCCCAGCCGCCACGTCACCAACGACTCGCCGCGCTCCAGCATAAGGTCGTAGTGCGTGGCCCCGTGGCCGCTGTGGATATGAATGACAAACGCGGCGGACATGACTATGATGTTACCACACGGCCCGTGCTGGGTCACGGTGGCGGGCCCGCCGCGGCGGGTCGCCCCTGGGGAGCGGAACCGATGACAAGAGGCATGACGTGGGCAATGGGCGTGGGCCTGCTCGCCGCGGTCGCCGGCGGATGCAACCAGGAGGCCCGGGACCTCCGAGAACGCGGCATCACCGAATTCCAGGTCGGGCGGGTCGAGGACGCCCAGGCCCTGCTCAACGAGGCCCTCGAGCACGATGCCGGCGACGCCGAAGCTCTCTACTACCTCGGACGCATCCTTCACCGCGAGGGGCTCTACGAGCAGGCCGTCTTCTATTACCAGAGCTGCCTCCAGGTCAGGCCCGGGCATCCGGTTGCGCGGCGCTGGCTGGCGATGGCGATGGCGGAGCTCGGCCCCGGGGCCGAGACGCTCTACTTCCTCCCCGGCCAAAGCCCCCCGGCGGCCCAACCGCCGGGGCCCGCGCCGTGAGGCGCGCCATTCCGCTTGCGCTGGGGCTGGCCGTCGTCGCGGGGTGCGCCGGCGGGCCGGCGGCACGCACGCGCCCGGCTGTCCTTGAACTGACCACCGAGGAGGGCCGATGGCGCGTGGACAGCAACGGCGGCGCCACGCTCAGCCGGGACGGCTGGCGGCTCCGCCTCGTCGCCACGGCCGTCAGCACCTTCTCGCCCGTTCCCTACCTCGAGGAGCTGGCGCTGGAGATCATCAACACCTCGCCGGAACAGCCGCTCGTCCTGATGCCCGGTGACGTCTTCATTGTCGATCCGGCGGGGGGGAACGTGCGGCTCGGGCCGCGCGACAAGGCCGTCCTCCAGCCCGGGCGATCCGTCGTGCTGGGGTATGCCCCGGGGCGGCGGGCCCGCCCGTTGCCGCATCCGTTCATCGTCAGCGTCACCGTGTCATGGGGGCTGGATGCCCGCCGTGTCGACACGGCGTCGCTGAAGCTCCACTGATCCACCCACCGACCGGGCCGCACCGGCTTGGCCCGTATCCCCCTTAGCGAAAGGGGGTTGCGCGCGCCCATTCCGGCGGCCCCCGGGCGCGGCCGGCTGTTGCGCCGAGGAACCGGCCCTCCGCCTATTAAGGTCGGTCTTGTCCGATGCCGAAGCTACTGGGGGCATGGCACAACCCGGCGGAAGGCCGGGCGGGGCGGAGAAAGACAATGAACGTGCAGCCCGACGACTTCCATCAGGCCGGCTCCCGGCCGACGCACGTCGTCACCATTCTCAAGTCGGCAACCGTGCAGCAGGCCGCGAAGCTCATGCGGGACAACCGCGTGGGGGCCGTCGTCGTCACCGACGAGGACGGGCGGCTGGCCGGCATCGTCACGGAGCGCGACCTGGTCAACCTCATCCTGCCGACCTCCGCGGACTCCGCCGCCGTCCTCGTCGAGGAGATCATGACGGCGGACCCCGCTTCCTGCCGCCTCGGCGCGCCGATGAGCGAGGCGAAAGAGATCATGATGTCCCGGCGGATTCGCCACCTGCCCGTCGTCGACGACAACGGGGTGGTCAGGGACATCATCTCGGCCCGGGACGTGATGGCGCACCAGGCGGTGAGCGACCGGGCGATGCGTTCGGCGGCCGAGCAGATCGCCATGCTCTCCACCTGCCTGAAGAGCCTCGATTTCGACGAGGTGGTGGAGATGGTGACCCGGCAGGTGCCGCAGATCTTCCAGGCGGCCAACTGCGTTCTGTTCTTCCCCCCGCAGGAGGACCGGGCGCTGCCGCCGCTGCTGGTGCATCACGACCGCTGCCCGTGCGCCGACACGAAGCTCCAGACCCGGCGCGACGCGAAGCGCGCCATGCGCTGCCGTGAGATCAGCGTGGGCGACGTGCCGGCGCACTGCGCGAAGCTCGGCTGCGCCTCGCCGTCCATCGTGGTGCCGTTGTCCGTGGCCGGGCTTATCGGCGGCGACGGCGCCGAGCCCCGGGACGCGCACGGGTACCTGTGCATGTGCGGGTTGTCGCCCGCGGTGGCCGAGACGATGGACCTCGTGTGGTACAAGGGCGCGCTGGTGCGGGAGATCCTCAGCGCGAACCTGACGAACGCCCGCCTGTACCAGAAGGCGCGCCGCGACGCCCTGACCGATGCGCTCACGAAGGTCGGCTCGCGGCGGCTCTTCGAGCAGAAGCTGGAGGAGGAGTCCAGCCGCGCGCGGCGCCACAAGCTGACGTTCTGCGTGGCCATGCTCGACCTGGACAGCTTCAAGCTCGTCAACGACAAGACCGGGCACACCAGCGGCGATGACGTGCTGTGCCGCTTCGCCGGTTGCGTGGCGGGCGAAAAGCGCGCCTCCGACGTCCTCGCCCGGTTCGGCGGGGACGAGTTCGTCCTGCTGATGCCGCAGACCGACCTCGACGGCGCGGTCAAGCTGCTCGAGCGCGTTCGCGCCCTGACGCAGGAACTGAACATGCCGCACGACCGCGCCATGACCGTGAGCTGCGGCGTGGCGGAGTACCGCCCGGGCAGCAACGTGACCACCAACAAGCTGGTTCGGCTGGCCGACCTGGCGCTCTACGAGGCGAAGCGCGGCGGGCGGAACCGCGTGAAGACGTGGGCGGAGGTCGCCGGGCGGTTCCACGGCGGGCGGCGCGTCCAGAGCGGCAAGGTTGCCGAGCTCCAGGAGCGCGTCGCCGAGATGTCGCTGCGCTCGAAGGAGGTGTTCGTCCAGAGCCTCTGGGGGCTGGTGCGGGCGCTGGAGGCGCGGGACCGGTACACGCGCAGCCACTCCGACAACGTCATGCGGTACGCCGTCGGCATCGCCGAGACGATGGAGCTCGCCGCCGAGGACATCGACGTCATCCGCCGGGCGGCGATGATTCACGACGTCGGCAAGATCGGCGTGCCCGACCACATCCTCCGAAAGCCCGGCAAGCTCACCGTCGAGGAGCGCAAGACCATGCAGCAGCACCCGCTGATCGCCGTGCAGATCCTCGACCAGATGCGCTTCCTCGAGCGCGAGCTGCCCATCGTCCGCCACCATCACGAGCGGTGCGACGGGCGAGGGTACCCCGACGGGCTGTCGGGCGAGGCCGTCCCCCTCGGCGCCCGCGTCCTCGCCGTCGCCGACTCCTTCGACGCCATGACCTCCGACCGCGTCTACCGCACGGCACGCCCCATGGCCGACGCCGTCGGGGAACTCACGAAGGGCGCCGGCACGCAGTTCGACCCCGACGTCGTCCGGGCGATGCTCGCGTGGATCGAACACGTCGGCCGCAACGTCGAAGGCGGCGCCACGCCCCAGCACCTTCTGGAGGCGCAGAAGGCCTGCACGGTGGCGGCTTAGTCGCGGGCTGCCGCGGTCGTGCAGGCCCCCGGCGCGGTCACCGGTCGCCGGCGGTCGCGCTTCCAGAACAGCACCACGCACGCCGGCAGCAGCAGCAGGTCGCCGACCAGCGCGCCGATCATGGTCACGGTGGCGAGCTCCGCGAACCGCCGGCTGGGGACGAACTCGGAGACGAGCAGGACGCTCAGGCCGACGACCGTGACCACGGTGGTGATGACGATGGCGCGTCCGGCGCCAAGGTAGGCGCGGCGGACAGCCTCGAGGACGCCCTCGTCGCGCCGGACCTCCTCGCGGAAGCGGGCGAGGAAGTGGATCGTGCTGTCCACCGCGATGCCGATGCTGATGGCGAAGACGATCACGTTGGCGGCGTTCAGGTCGTACCCGCGGAGGCCCATGTACCCCATCGTCAGCACCAGCGGCGTAAGGTTCGGCAGCACCGAGATGATCCCCAGGCGCACGGACCGGAACAGCAGGCCGATCACCACGAAGATGATGAGCGCCGCCCCGACGAGCGAGCGGAAGAAGTCGCGGACGAAGGCGTCCATGCCCCGGGCGTGCACGTAGGCCTCGCCGGTCAGGCGGGCTTCGATCGGCCCATTCGCCGGGAACAACTCGCCGAGCTGCTTCTCGAGCGCGTCGATCGTCACCAGCAGGCGCCGCGTGCCCGCGTCGCGGACCCGCAGCATCACGCGGGCGCGCCGGGCGTCCGGGGTGATGAACGCACGATAGTTGGCCGCCTCGCCCGACGCCAGCAGCAGGGCGTGGCTCGTCGCGATGAGCCGCCTCCCCCGGGCATTGAGCGTCGGCAGGGCGTCGCGCGCGGCGAGCCCGTCCGTCAGCGCCGCGTGCACCTCCTGGTTGAGATCGACGTAGGATCGCACAAAGAGCACCTCCGGCTGTCGCCGCCCGAACTGCTCGATCCGCGCCACCTTGCGATACACCTCCGCGTCGAGCATCGCCCCCGGCTTCGTGGCCCGCAGGCTCACGTCCAGCGGCAGCAGGCCCCCCAGCCGGTTCTCCACGAACCGCAGCGTCCGGGTCGTCGGGTGGTCCTCCTCGTACGTCTCGATCATCGCCGAGTTGATGACGACCGACGAGGCCGCCACCACCGCCGCCGCCACGACGGCGGCGCTGCCCGCGACCGTCAGCCACGGGTGCCGCGCCACCGCGTGGCCCGCCGCCGCGACGATGCGCGTGATCGGGTCGGCCAGCGTGTGCTCCTCCCCGTGATGCCTGGAGGGGCGGAAGCTGGGCAGCAGCGGCCCGAGGACGGCAATCGTGCTGACGTAGAGCAGCGCGAGCCCGAGCACGGCGTGCCACCCGACGGCCTGGACGGCGGCGGAGCGTGCGGCCACCAGCGTTCCGAAGCCGATGGCCGTGGTGGCGAAGGTGAGCAGGCAGGCGGGGGCCATGTGGGCGATCGTCCGCCGCGCCGCCCCGAGCCGGTCGTTCGGCGTTCGCTGCACCTCCTCCGCGTAGCGATGGACGACGTGCACGCAGTTCGCCATGCCCACCACGAACAGCAGCACCGGCAAGATGTTGCTGATGATGTTCAGCGATTGCCCCGTCAGGACGAACGGGATCACCAGCCACGACAGCCCCATCGCCACCGCCGCCATCGGCACCAGTGTGCCCGACACCCGGCGGAACAGCACGCCCATGACCGCCAGGAACACGACCCCGGCCAGGGGAATCAGCGACAGCAGGTCGCGGCGGAGGTTGCGGACGATGTCGGCGCGCAGGACGGGCAGGCCGCTGAGGCGGGTGCGGTAGCCGCCGGGGGCGGGCCGGGCGCGGAGGGCGGCCTCGACGGCGTCGAGCACCTCACCGGTGCTCCTGGCGTCGCGGGCGTCGGGGTCGAGCATGACGACGATGCCGGCGGCCCGCTGGTCGTCGCTGAGCAGGGCGCCCCGGATGAGTTCGGTGCGGGCGAGGGCGTCGCGGACGCGCGCCTCGTCGCGCTCGGTGACGGGGAGGCGGGCAATCAGCGGCTCGTTGCGCATGCCCGTCGCCAGCCGCCAGAGGCCGCGCCAGCTCGCGCACGGGCCGTCCAGCCCCGCCAACTCCAGCCCGCCGATCGAGACCACTTTCACCACGTGTGGCAGGGGGGCCAGGTCGCCCGCGATCTCCACCTGCCACTGAAGCGCCGCCCGGTCGAGCACGTCCTTGCCGCTCGTTGCCTCGAGCACGACCAGCATGGAGGCGTCGTCGTAGCCGAAGTCCGCCTTCACCGACTCGGCGAACGTCACGAGATCGTCGTCGCCGGCGAGCACCGCCTGTGGGGTGAAATCGAAGCGGATCCGCGGCATGAGCGCGACCGCGACGGCCGTCAGGGCGGCGAGCGCCGCCAGCACCGGCCAGCGGTGCCGGACGAGAAAATCGGCGAGGCGTCTGAACATAGCTGGCGGCGACCATCGTACGGGTCGGGTCATCACCGTACAAGCGCGGCGCAGGTCCGGAACTGTGCTCTGGACACCGCGTGCCGGTTGGCCGATAAGCTCTTTCGGGCGCGGCGGCGGGCGCGGCTGCCCCGGGGAGAACGGCCGAGACAATGCCGGAACTTGCTCTGGTCATGCCGGTCTACAACGAGGCCGAGTGCATCGTCGGCGTCGTCGCCTCCTGGCGCGACGTGCTGTCGGGCGAACAGATCGATTTCCGCATGTTCGTGCTGAATGACGGTTCGACGGACGGTACGGCCGAAGCGATGGAAGCCTTCGCCGCCGACGCGCGAATCGTCGTGGTGAACAAGCCCAACGCCGGGCACGGGCCGACCATCCTCCAGGGCTACCGCCTGGCCGTCGAAGGGGCCGAGTGGGTCTTCCAATGCGACAGCGACGATGAGATGAAGGCCGAGCACTTCGGTGAGCTGTGGCGGCGGCGCCAGGAACACGACGCGCTGTTCGGCTGCCGCGCCGGGCGGCAGCAGGGGCGGGGCCGGCGGCTGATCAGCGCGTGCTCGCGCCTGACGGTGAAGGCGCTGTTCGGGGGGGGCGTGCGGGACGTGAACACGCCGTACCGGCTGATCCGCGCCCCGCTGCTGCGGGAGATCGTGGAGCAGATTCCGCCGGACACGTTCGCCCCGAACGTGATCGTCTCCGGGGCACTGTCGCGGGCGGGTGTTCGGATCGCGAACGTGCCGGTGCCGCACGAGCCCCGAAGGACGGGCGCCGTCTCGATCGTGAAGTGGAAGCTGTGGAAGGCGGCGTTCCGGTCGCTGTGGCAGACGCTCTGGTGCCGCCCGACGCTCGCGGCGGCGCCGGCCCGCCGCGGGGCGTGGCGCGGCGATCCCGAACGTGTCTCGGCGGCGAGGTGGTCGCCCGCCGCCCTCAAGCACACGATGCTCGCCTTGGTGCTGCTGCTGGTCTACGCGGCCGCGCCGCTGTCGATCGGGGGGCAAATCGAGAGCGACGCCGTCGCCATGTCGGCCGCCGTCAGGCAGCGGGCCATGGGTGGCGAGTTCGCCACCGCCCTCGACTACCGCTACAGCTCCCAGCCGGGCACCTACATGTGCGTGGGCCTCATCCACGGCCTGCTCCAGGTGGAGCCGCTGACGGCGTTCCGCATCGCGACGATCCTCGCGGGCGTATCGTTCGTGGGGTTCTCGATCGCGTTCGTGGCGTCGGTGGCGGCGGTTCCGGCGGCCGCGGCGGGGCTGGTGCTGCTGCTGTTCCAGGAAAGCTACATCGCCACGTACTTCGAGAACTCCACGATCATCGCGGCGGGATTCCTGATGCCGGCGCTGGTGCTCGCGTCGCGGCGGACTCTGGGGTCGGCGGCGGCGGCGGGTGGGCTGTTCGCCTTGGCGGCGCTGGCGCGGCTGGACGCCGCGCTGATGGGCCCGGCCCTGCTGGTGGTGCTGCTTGCGCGGGGCGGCAGGCGGTCGCTGGTTCGCGGCGGCCTCGGCGTGGCGGCGGGCTTGGTCGTGCTCGTCGTGCTCATCGTCGTCCTCGGCGTCTCGGTGTCGGCGGCGCTGCGGAACTACAGCTCCCACGGCAGGCAGATTGCCACGGAACCCGCCCCCGCCATGCGGCGGCTCGCCATTCTCAGCTACCTGTCGGTCTTCACCGGCGTGGTCTGCCTGCTGGCGGCCGTGGGGCTGTGGCGGCTGGCGGCGGGCCGGAATTGGCGGACGGCGATGCTGTGCGCGTTGGGCATCGTGCCGATGATCGCGGCGTACCGCATGGCCGTCACGACGCCGAAGTACATGCTGTACGCCGTGCCGTTCCTGGCGATGCTCTGCGCCCACGGCGTGAGCCTGCTGAGGGCCTCGTCGGGGCGAGCGGCGCGGTGGGTGTCCTGGGCGGCCGCCGGCCTGTTCGCGCTCCAGTACGTCGCCAGCCCGCTGACGGCCGCGGGGCCCGTGGCCGGCCTCCCCAGCGCCGTCGTCACGCACGACGGCATCCGGAGAATCGACGGCATCGTATGGGCGCCAATGGCGTGGCTGCGGGTGAAGCGCTGGGTGCCGCCGAAGGAGAGCATCTCGCAACGGTCGTTGCGGCAGTACCTCCAGTCCGAGGCGGAGCCGGTCGTCCTGACGACCACGTGGGGCACGCGGACGTTCGTCCTCTACGAGCTGTCGCGGCTCGGCTGGCGGGTCGTCGAAAGCCGGCAGCTCTTCGACTGGTCGCGCCTCGCCACCGACTACAACGACGCCTTCGTCTTCGAGCGCGCCGGGCGGCGCGTTCGCGTCTCCCACCTGACGGGCCTGTGCCCCGTGCGCGACGAGGCCGCGTGGCGAAACTGGCTGGACGTCCACCCGCCGACGGCGGTCCTGGTGATGGGCAAGCCGCGTGCGGCGCGGGAGCTGCTCGGGCGCTACGTGGGCAGCGAGGTCGAGCTGCCTTACGGCCTCGACGACGCGTGGATGCTCTACCCGCGCGAGGACGGCACCACGCAGCCCGTTGCCACGCAGCCGGAGGGCCCGTGAGATGAAGGCGCTCCGTGACGGCCCGGTGGTGATTGTCGGCGGCGGGCCGGCGGGCCTGGGGGCGGCCTGGGCGCTCGACCGGTTCGGCTGCGAGAACTGGGTGCTCCTCGAGCGCGACGAGACGGTCGGCGGGCTGGCACGCAGCTTCCGCGACGAGCACGGCTTCACGTGGGACATCGGTGGGCACGTGGCGTTCTCGCACTACGCGCTGTACGACCGCCTGCTCGACGGCCTCTTCGGGCCTGACGGGTGGATCGAGCACGAGCGCGAAAGCTGGATCCGCCTCCTCGGCCGCTGGGTGCCGTATCCGTTCCAGAACAACATCCACCGGCTGCCTGCCGAGGACTGCACGCGTTGCCTGGAGGGGCTCCTCCGCGCGGCCGCAGACAAGACGCCGCGGCGCTTCGCCCACTTCGGCGAGTTCATCGACCGTACGTTCGGGGAGGGGATCGCCGCGCTGTTCATGCGCCCGTACGGCTTCAAGGTCTGGGCGTATCCGCCGGAACGGATGAGCGCCGGGTGGATCGCGGAGCGAGTGGCCGTGCCGGATGCGGCGCGGGTCGCGCGGAACGTCGCCACCGGCACCGACGACGTGTCCTGGGGCCCCAACAGCACCTTCCGCTTCCCGCGCCACGGCGGCACGGGCGCCATCTGGCGGGCCGTCGCCGCGACGCTGCCCGCCGGGAGGGTCGCCACCGGATGTGCCGTCACCGGCGTGGACCTTCAAGCGAAGACGGTCGCCCTCTCCGACGGCCGCTCGCTGCCGTTTCAGTGGCTCATCTCCACCATGCCGCTCGACGAGCTGACCCGCCTTTGTGGCCGCGACGACTGGGCCGTGAAGGCCGCCAGCCTGCGCCATTCCTCCACGTACGTCATCGGCGTCGCCCTCGACGGCCGGGCGCCGGACGAACTCGCCACCAAGTGCTGGATGTACTTCCCCGAGGACGACTGCCCGTTCTACCGCCTCACGCACTTCAGCCTCTACAGCCCGAACAACGTTGACGACATCGACGCCCACTGGTCGCTGAT
>CAZMDT010000056.1:0-12924 GCA_964564965.1 uncultured Planctomycetaceae bacterium
GGGCCGATCATCAACGACGCCACCCGCGCCGACGCCGAGGCCGCGGGAATAGCCGCCCTCGCGCTTGTCACCGACAACGGCGCCGACGTGCCCGGGACCCTCCTCGCGGCGTGCGACGAGGCGTTCCGCCGCCGGTTCGACCGCGCCGACCTGGTCATCGCCAAAGGCCAGGGCAACTACGAGACCCTCAGCGACGTGGACAAGGACATCTTCTTCGTCCTGAAGGTGAAGTGCCCGGTGATCGCCCGCGACCTCGGCGGCGAGGTCGGCCGCCTCGTGCTCAAGCGGTCGCGGCAGGCGGCGGAAGTGACGGAAGGAGACGGCAGCTATGCCAGGATTTGACGGAACAGGCCCGCTTGGGCTGGGCCCGATGACCGGCCGCGGGATGGGCTTCTGCGTGCTGCCGATGGCGGGCAGGCCCGCGCCGAACGCGCCGGGCCTCTACCCGCGCCCGGTGGCGGCGGGGCGCCACGGCGGGGCATATGCCTGGCCGTGGGGCTGGCCATACGGCGGAGGGATCGGGCGCGTTGGGTGCTTCGGGCGAGGTCCCCGGCGGGGCTTTGGCCGGGGCCGCGGACGCGGACGGTGGTGGCGGGCCTGGTGAAGGCCCCGCCGTTCCGACGAGTGTCGAGAGGCGCCGCAAGGCGCAGAGAGGAGTTGTGCGATGCCAGGCGGTGACGGAACGGGCCCGCGGGGCGAAGGCCCCCGGACGGGCAAAGGCAGAGGTCGTTGCGGCGGCGCCGGACAAGGCCAGGGCGCCGGCCAAGGCACCGGACGAGGCGCCGGGCGCGGGCGCGGGAAGGGCCGCGGGCGCGGCGCAGAACGAGGAAGGAACAGGTAGCCCACGAAGTCGATTTCTTCAGATGGAAGGAGCAACATCATGCCAGGTGGCGATGGAACGGGCCCCGCGGGAATGGGCCCGATGACAGGACGAGCGGCCGGCTACTGCGCCGGCTATCCGGTTCCGGGCTTCATGAACCCCGTCGGCGGGCGCGGGTTCGGCGGCGGCTGGGGCCGGGGGCGCGGCGGGCACGGACGACGCAACTGGTTCTATGCGACGGGGCTGACGGCCCGGCAGCGTGCGGCGGGCTGGCCGGCGTACGGCCCGGGCGTGACACCGGCGGAGCCCTATGGCGCCGTGGCGGCGCCGACGCGCGCCCAACAGGTTGAGGCCCTCAAGGCCCAGGCCGAGTACTTCGCCGACGCGCTCGAAGGCATCAGGAAGCGCATCACCGAACTCGAAAGCCAGTCCCAGGAGACGGAGTAGGACCCCGGAGAGTAGATCGCTGCGACAGCCGGGGCGGTGGCAGGGGCACCGCCGCCCCCCGCGCAGCGATTTCGCGGGAAGGAGCTCGCATGAGAGTTGCGATCACGGCTACGGGCGCCACGCTGGCCGCGGACGTCGATCCCCGGTTCGGTCGCTGCGCGTACTTCCTGATCGTCGACGTGGACGATCTGAGCTTCGAGGCGGTGGAGAACCCGAACGTCGCGCTGGGCGGCGGGGCGGGGATTCAGTCGGCCCAGTTGGTGGCGGACAAGGGCGCCGAAGTGGTGCTGACGGGCAACTGCGGCCCGAACGCCTACCAGACGCTGGAGGCCGCCGGCGTGGGGGTGGTGCTGGTGCCCCCCGGGCCGGTCAAGACCGCCATCGAGCAGTTCCGCCGCGGCGAGGCGGGGCCCGCGAGCCAGCCGAACGTGGCGAGCCACTTCGGCGTCGGCGCTGAGGCGCCCCCGGGACCGGCGCCGGGCGCGCGGGCGAGCCCGGCCGCGTTCGGCGGTGGCATGGGCGGCGGCGGCCGGGGTATGGGACGCGGCATGGGTCGCGGCATGGGCGGCGGCGGGCGTGGCATGGGTCGCGGCATGGGAGCCGCCATGCCTCCTCCTGTGCCGGCAGCGCCCCCCGCGGCGCCCGGCGGCGCCGACGAGCTGACCATGCTCCAGCAGCAGGCCGAGGCCTCGGTACGCCAGGTCGAGCAGGTCAAGGAACGCATCAACCAACTCACCGCGCAGAAGGACCCCGCCGTCGCCATCGTGGACCCGGGCAAGTGCACGGGGTGCGGGTTGTGCGTCGACGCCTGCCCGGTCGAGGCGATCCAGGTTGTTGGCGAGACGGCCGTCATTGACGCGGACGCCTGCACCGCCTGCGGCGCGTGCGTGGAGCAGTGCCCCGAGCAGGCGATTTCGCTGCCGGGCTGAACGGATGACTTCGCGGGGTGCGGAGCCGCCACTTCGGCACGAATGACGGAAGCGGACATCGCATCCTGGCAGGAAGAGACGGGCCCGCGGCTGCTGGCTCGCGTGGGCGTGGGCCCCGGCAAGGCGGTGCTGGACTTCGGCTGCCGCGAAGGCAACTACGCGGTGGTCGCCGCTCGGCTGGTGGGCGCGTCGGGAACGGTGTACGCCTTGGACAAGAACCGCGAGGCGCTCGACAAGCTGATGCGGCGCGCGGCGGACGAGGGTCTGTCGAGCGTGGTGCGCGTGGACACGTCGGGCGGCGTGCCGCTTCCGCTGCCGGACGCTTCCGTGGACGTGGTGCTCCTGTACGACGTGCTGCACCTGATCGGGTGGTCGGGCGGCTCGGGCAAGACGGCCCGCCGCAGCACCGCCGCGGAGCGCGCCGGCGTCCTGAAGGAGCTGTCCCGAGCGGCCCGCGCGGGCGCGGTCGTGTCGGCCTATTGCCCGCACCTGGAGACGCACACCGACGTGGAGTCTGAACGGGACATCGCCGGGGAGATCGAGGACCACGGCTTCCGTTCGCGCGACGCGTTCCACGCGGAGCTGCTGCACGACGGGAAGCGGGTCCGAGGGCACGTGCTGAACTTCGTGAAGCGAGGTCGCGAATGAGAATCGCCGTGGCAAGCGGGAAGGGCGGCACGGGCAAGACGACGGTGGCGACCAATCTCGCCCGCGTCGCCGCCGGCAACGCGCGCACCGTCGCGTACCTCGACTGCGACGTCGAGGAGCCGAACGGGCACATCTTCCTGAGGCCCGAGATCGCCGACAGCCGACCGGTCAACGTGCTCGTGCCCCGTGTTGACGCCGGCAAGTGTACGCGGTGCGGCGAGTGCGGGCGCCTCTGCCGGTTCAACGCCATCGCCTGCCTGCCCGACGGCGTGCTGGTCTTTGAGGAGCTGTGCCATTCGTGCGGCGGCTGCACGCTGGTGTGCCCGGTGGGCGCCATCCGCGAGGTGCCGCGCGCCGTCGGCGTCGTCGAGGCCGGGCAGAGCCAGAAGATCGCCTTCGTCCAGGGCCGGATGAACGTCGGCGAGGTGCGGAGCGTGCCACTGATCCGCCAGGTGAAGGGGGCAGCGCCGGCGGCGGACCTCGTGATCATCGACGCCCCGCCGGGGACGAGCTGCCCCGTCATCGAGGCGGTCCGCGGGGCCGATCTGGTCGTCCTGGTGACCGAGCCGACCCCGTTCGGGCTGCACGACCTGACGCTGGCGGTGGACATGTCGCGGGCGATCGGCCTGCCGGTTTCGGTGGTGGTGAACCGCGCGGGCATCGGCGACGGGCGCGTCGCCGACTACTGCCGGGCGGAAGCCGTCGACATCCTCGCCGAGATCCCCGACGACCGCCGGGTCGCCGAGGCGTACTCCCGCGGCGAGTTGGCCTGCGAGGCCCTGCCGGAGTATCATGATGTGTTTGTCAACCTGCTGGCGAAGGTCCGGGCGACGGCCCGGCCCGTTGAGGAGGCAAACGATGCCATTGTTTGAGTACAAGTGCACACAGTGCGGTCACGTGACCGAGTTTCTCGAGAAACCCGGCAGCCGGAAGCGGCACGCCTGCGAGAAGTGCGGCTCGCCCGAGACGGAGAAGGCGCTGTCGAGCTTCACGGCGCAGGCCCGCGGCCCCGGACGGCGCGACGAGTGCCCCACGTGCACCGGCCCGTCGTGCGCCGACGCGGCGTGCCGCACGGGCAGTTGCCCCTATTGAGCACGGGCGGAGCGGGAATCGTGGCGACGGAGCTGGTGGTCATCAGCGGCAAGGGCGGCACGGGGAAGACCTCCCTCGTGGCGTCGCTGGCGGTGCTGGCGGGCGAGCCGGTGCTGGCCGACTGCGACGTGGACGCGGCGGACCTGCACTTGGTCCTTCGGCCGGCCGTTGAACGCTCCGAGCCGTTCTCCGGCGGCTCGCAGGCGAAGGTCATCGCCGGGCGCTGCACCGCGTGCGGCAAGTGCCACGAGGTCTGCCGGTTCGCCGCGGTGACGTTCGACGGACCCGCCAACGAATCGCAGAGCAGGACCTTCCGCGTGGACCCGATCGCCTGCGAGGGCTGCGGCGTGTGCGAGCGGTTCTGCCCGGCCGGCGCGATCGCCTTCGAGCCCGCCGTCAACGGCGAGTGGTACGTCTCGCGGACGCGCTGCGGGCCGATGGTCCACGCGAGGCTCGGCGTCGCCCAGGAGAACTCCGGCAAGCTCGTCACACTCGTCCGCAACGAGGCGAAGCGGATCGCCGACCGGCGCCGCGCGCCGCTGCTGCTCGTGGACGGCTCGCCCGGCATCGGCTGCCCGGTCATCGCATCGGTGGCGGGCACCGACCTGGCGCTGATCGTGTCGGAGCCGACGCTGAGCGGCCTGCACGACCTGGAGCGTGTGGCCGCCCTGACGGCCCGCTTCCAGGTCGAGACGCTCGTGTGCGTCAACAAGTGGGACCTGAACGCCGAGATGACGGAGCGGATCGAGGCCCGCGCCCGCGAGGGCGGCCTCGCCGTCATCGGGCGCATCCGCTACGACCGCGCCGTCACCGACGCGCAGGTCAACGGGCAGGCCGTCGTGGAGCACGCCGCGAGCGGCGCCGCCGAGGACATCCGCCGCCTGTGGGACGACCTGAAGCGGCGCCTGGAGAGGCACGCGGCATGACAACGCTGCCGGGAACCGAAGGCCTGCCCCTGCCGGACGACCTCCGGCACGCCATCGCGTTTCACGGGCATCTGTGCCCGGGCGTGCTGATCGGCTGGCACGCCTCGAGGCTGGCCCTGGCGGAACTCGGCGCGAGCCGGGCCGAGGATGAGGAACTCCTCGCCATCGTCGAGAACGACTCGTGCAGCGTCGACGGCGTGCAGGCCCTCACCGGGTGCACCTTCGGCAAGGGCAACCTGTTGTTTCGCGACCACGGCAAGCAGGTGTTCACGTTCGCGCTTCGGCCGTCGGGGCGGGCGGTGCGGCTGAGCTACCGTCACGAGCCGGCGCCGGAGAACGCCGCGGATCCGGACGCGCCTGACGCGAAGCGCCGCCGGCGGCAGGTTCGCTTCATGCTGGAAGCGCCCCCGGAGCGGCTGTTCGACGTGGAGCGAATGACGCTCGAGCTGCCCGAGCGGGCGCGGGGCTACCCCAGCATCGTCTGCGACGCCTGCGGCGAGCCGACGATGGAGCCGCGACTGCGGGACCTCAGCGGCCGGCGCCTGTGCCCGCCGTGCGCCGCCGCCGCGGAGGCGAAGCGCGGATGAACCCCGCACCAGGCACCATGCCGGATAGCGCGCAGCGGCAGATCGAGGCCGCGATGCTCGCCGAGCGCATGGGGCGCATCGCCCGCAAGCTGCTGGTGCTCTCGGGCAAGGGCGGCGTGGGCAAGAGCACGGTGGCCGTGAACCTGGCCGTCGCGCTGGCGGCGGCGGGCCGAAAGGTCGGCCTGCTCGACGTCGACGTCCATGGGCCGAGCATCCCCAAGCTCATGGGCCTCGAGGGCCGCGGCCTCGGGCTCGAGGGCGACCAGATCGTCCCGGTGAGCCTCACGGAGAACCTGTCGGTGATGTCGGTGGGCTTCATGCTGCCGGAGGCGGGGCAGGCGGTGATCTGGCGCGGCCCGCGGAAGTACGGCCTGATCCGGCAGTTCCTGAAGGACGTGGCGTGGGGGGCGCTGGATTGCCTGGTGGTGGATTCGCCCCCGGGCACGGGCGACGAGCCGCTGGCGGTGGCGCAGCTCGTGGGCGCGGGGGCGGAGGCCGTCATCGTCACCACGCCTCAGGACCTGGCCGTGGCGGACGTGCGGCGGTGCGTGTCGTTCTGCCGGGCGCTGTCGCTGCCGGTGGCGGGCATCGTGGAGAACATGAGCGGCTACGTGTGCCCGCGCTGCGGCGAGCGCGTGGCGCTGTTCAAGACCGGCGGGGGCGAGGCCCTCGCCGCGGAGGCCGGTGTGCCCTTCCTCGCCCGCATACCGCTCGACCCGCGCATCGTCGAGGCCGGCGACGCCGGCACGCCGCTGGCCGCCTCGGGAACGGACGGCGAGGCCGCCGCGGCGTTCGCGGCGATCGTCAAGGGGCTCACGGCCCGCGAGGAGCCCTCCCGGCCGCCGGAGCCATCGAACGAGGAGAACCATCGCATGAAGATCGCCATTCCCATTGCGGACAGCAAGCTGAGCGTGCACTTCGGGCATTGCGAGCAGTTCGCGGTGCTCGAGGTGGACACCGATACGAAGACGGTTGTCTCGTCCGCCCGGCGCGACCCGCCGCCCCACGAGCCCGGGGCCCTGCCCCGATGGCTCGGCGAGCTGGGCGTCGAGGTCGTCATCGCCGGCGGCATGGGCCGGCGGGCGCACGAGCTGTTCTCGCGGGCCGGCATCGAGGTCGTCGTCGGGGCGCCCCCGGAGGACCCCGAAGCCCTCGCCGCCGCCTACCTGAACGGCACGCTGCGGGCGGGCGAGAACCTCTGCGATCATTGAGGAGCCCACAGCCGTGGGCGCGGTATTCGGCCCAGTTCCGTCGCGCCGCCTCGGGCGGTCGCTCGGCGTGGACGTCGTGCCGTTCAAGACGTGCACGTACGACTGCATCTACTGCCAGCTCGGGCCGACGACCTGCAAGACGCTGGAGCGCGGGCCGTGGGTGGACCCGGTCGCGGTGGCGGCCGAAGTCGCCGAGGCCGCACAGCGAGGCTGCGACGTTGTCACGCTGAGCGGCTCAGGCGAGCCGACGCTGCTGGCGCCCCTGGGCGAGCTGGTGGCGCGGGTCAAGGCGGCCACCGACGTGCCGCTGGCGATACTCACCAACGGATCGTTGCTGTGGCGCGAGGACGTCCGGCGCGACGTGGCGCGGGCCGACGTGCTGATCCCGTCGCTCGACGCGCCCGACGCGGCGACGTTCCAGGCCGTCAATCGCCCGCATCCGGCCATCGGGTTCGATGCGATGCTCGGGGGGCTCGTGGCGGCGCGCCAGGCGTTCGGCGGCGAGTACCGCCTGGAGGTGATGCTGCTGGCCGGGGTGACGGACACCGACGCCGCGCTCGAAGGGCTGGCCCGCTGCGTGGACCGCATCGCCCCGGACCGCGTGCAGCTCAACACGGTCGCCCGCCCGCCGGCGACGGACGACGCCAGGGCCGTGCCGCTCGAGCGGCTCCGGCAGGCGGCGGAGCTGTTCTCCCCGCCGACGGATGTGATCGCGGACCTGCCGGGGCCGGCGACCACGCGCCGGCGGGCCGCCCGGCGCCGCGACGTGCTCGCCCTGCTGCGCCGGCGCCCCTGCACGCTCGAGGACGTCGCCGCCGGGCTCGACGTCCACCCGAACGAGGCCGTAAAGTACCTGGACGACCTCGCCGCCGCCGGGCTCGTCGAGACGCGCCTGATGGCCGGCGCACGCTACTACCGGGCGTCTCGGGCGCCGGGCGGCCCCGACCGCCGCGCGCCCTGAACCGCGCGAAGGACACCGATGGACACCGAGAAGATCGTCGAGCAGTTCCGGATCGGCTTCCAGCCGAACTACATCCCCCAGGGCGACGAGGAGGAGACGTTCCGCGTCGCCTTTGAGACGAAGATTCCGCTGATCGTCAAGGGCCCGACGGGGTGCGGCAAGACGCGGTTCATCGAGCACATGGCCTACGCGCTGGACCTGCCGCTGATCACGGTCTCGTGCCACGAGGACCTGACGGCGGCGGACCTCGTGGGGCGGTACCTGTTCCGGGACGAGGAGACGGTCTGGCAGGACGGCCCGCTGACGCTGGCAGTGCGGTACGGGGGCATCTGCTACCTCGACGAGATCGTCGAGGCCCGCAAGGACACCACCGTCATCATCCACTCGCTGACCGACGACCGGCGGATTCTCTACATCGACAAGACGGGCGAGGTCGTCCGCGCGAACCCGCGCTTCATGATGGTCCTCAGCTACAACCCCGGCTACCAGAGCATCGTCAAGGACCTCAAGCACTCCACCAAGCAGCGGTTCGCCAGCCTCACCTTCCGGCATCCGGGCATCGAGGTGGAGACGCGGATCATCCGGACGGAGACGGGCCTCGACGAGGCCGACAGCGCGAAGCTCGCCGAGATGGGCGCGAAGATCCGCGAGCTGCGGGGCTACGGGCTCGACGAGGGGGCGAGCACGCGGCTGCTGGTGTACGTGGGGCGGCTGATCACCGGCGGGCTGGCGCCGCTGGACGCCTGCAACGCCGCCCTCACGCAGACGCTCACCGAGGAGGCCGAGGTCATGGAGTCCATCAACAACATCGTGAAGCTCTACTTCGGCGACCTGTTGGGCGGGGAACAGAATGAGCCATGACCCGTCCCGGCGCGCCGGGGTCGGGCATGGGGCATTCGCGGCACTGAGCTGCGCAGCATGAGCGACGGCGACCACCCGAACACGAACGGCCGGCGGGTCGGCGGCTTCGACCTCCAGAGCGTCTGCTGGGGCTACCGGGAGCTGTTTGGGCAGACCATCGAGCGGCTGCTGGCCGAGGGGGCGATCGGGCAGGCGCGCCCGGAGGTGACGGCCAAGTTCTTCGAGATGCTCCAGGCCGCCGACCAGCACTGCTTCGACCACGTGCTGAAGGAGTTTCTGGCGGCCCTGAACCCGCGGACGCGCTGGCTGCTCGACCTGCCGGGCATCTTCGCGGACGTGGTGGAGCTCGGCCGCGAACTGGCCGCCTCGAAACTGTACTACGGCGTCCGCTTCTTCGAGGCGCTCGGGCAGGGCGGCTTCGGCGAGACCCCCGAGCAGGTCCGCAGCCTCCTGCGCCACCTCCGCCGACTCCGCGCCATCGACGAGGACCTCGCCGTGGCGTTCCTGAAGGGCTACCGCCGGCTGATCGACCGGCTGGCGGCGGACGAGGTGCCGCGGTACATCGAGGCCGGCGTGCAGTCGTTCGCGCGCAACCGCCGGGCGGGCCTGGCGTTCATGGAGGGCACGCTCAAGAGCTCCGAGGCGTACATCGTGTCGATCACGCGCGAGTGCCGCCTCCAGGACGTCGCCGGCGCGATGGCGGCGCTGCTGCGGGCCGTCGCCGGCTGCGACATCGAGGTCGACGACCTGTCGCGCCTCGACGCCGACACGCTCATCGAGCGCGGTTCGACCGTCGTGTGCCTGTACCGCTGGCTCTACGTGCCCGCCCGCGTGCGCCACTTCGACCGGGCCGACCTGAACCGCAAATGGTACCTGCTGACCGCCCTCACCGCCGGGGCCATGGTCGCCGAAAACAGCTTCCCGGGCATCCACGGGCACGCCGAGTACGCCACGTGCCGCAGCGTCGTCGGCGATTCGGTGCTGCGGCTGAACCTGTTCCAGATCGCCGAGTACGCCCGCGTGCTGCGCCGGATGAGGCGCCGCTGGCCCGGCGCCCGCCGGCTCCTCGCCTGGGGCCTGCGCGAGGAGTTCCGCCACACCCCGCCGGCGACCGCCGCCGAGCGGCTCCTGCTCGATCTGCTGCTGGCGGAGGAGCGTCCGGCGGCGGCGGAGGTGCTGCGGGCGGCGGCCGAGGCGTCGGTGAACCTGTTCGACACCGCCGGGCGGCTGACGGGCGACCTGCCCGCCCGCCTCGCCGCCGCGTATCCCGGGCTCGACGCCGAGCCGCTGCGGACGTTCGCCTTCCTGCCCGACTTCCTGTTCCCCGGCGGCGTGTCGGCCCCGCCGCGCGACGGCCTGATTGCCGACCTGAAGCGCGCCGCCGGCGCGGCCGCCGAGGACGACGCGGGCGAGGACGCCCGCGCCGCCACCGACGGCGAGGGCGAGGGCGACGAGGCGGAAGCAGCGGAGGGCATCAGCGCGGCCTACGTGTACGACGAGTGGAGCCAGGACGAGAACGACTACTATCGCGACTACTGCCTCCTTCACGAGCGGGCGGCCCTGCCGGCGCCGGGCGCGCAGGTGCCCGGCGACATCAGCGAGGAGGCCCGCCGCGTCAGCCGGGTGTTCGAGCGCTTCAGGCCGGACCTCGTCCGCCGCCAGAAGTACCTCCAGGACGGCGACGCCATCAACCCGGACCTGCTGCTTCAGTACCTGGTGATGCGCCGCCGGGAGCCCTCGCCGCGGGTGAACTTCTACGAGAAGACGGTCATCAACCGGCGCGACCTCGCCGTGGTGATCCTCATGGACGCCAGCGGCTCCACGGGCGAGAGGGTCGGCGAGCGGTCCAGGATCATCGACGTCGAGAAGCACGCCGCGCTGATCCTCGGGCAGGGGCTCGCCGCCCTCGACGACCGGTTCTGCATCTGCGGCTTCTGCTCCAACGGGCGCGAAAACTGCCTCTTCCACGTCTACAAGGACTTCCACGACGCATGGGACCAGCAGGCGATGGCCCGGGTGCTCGCCGCGTACCCGTCCAACTCCACGCGCATCGGCCCCGCGCTGCGGCACGCCGGCTACCGGCTCGGCCGGCTCGAGGCCCGCCAGCGCCTCATCATCCTCATCACCGACGGCCGCCCGATGGACAGCGGCTACGACCCCAACACCCGCTACGCCCAGCACGACGTGCGGATGGCCTGCGAGGAAAACGCCCGCCGGTCGGTCCACACGTTCGGGATCTCCACGGACGAGAACAGCCAGGCCGACATGGAGATCATGTTCCCGCAGCGGCGGTTCGCGATTCTGCCGGACATTCGCCGGCTGCCGCGGGTGCTGCCGCAGTTGTACGTCCAGCTCACGGTATAGCGGCGCCGGGCGGCGGCGCGCGAGGGCTTGACAGGCCCGGGGCCGGGTTGCTTACATGGGGCAGCGGCTCAATGTTGCGTCACCACGGTCATTCAGGGCGCCGCGAACCACGTCCACGCTGCCCGGCGTGGGAGGAGGCCTGACGTGGAAGCACTGCTCATCGTCATCGTCGCGTTTGTCGGCTACCTCGTGGCGTACCACACGTACGGGCGGTTCCTCGCCCGGCGGATCTTCCGCCTGAACGACGCCGCCCTCGTGCCGTCGCGCGAGCTGGAGGACGGCATCGACTACGTCCCCACGCGGAAGGGGATCATCTTCGGGCACCACTACACGTCGATCGCCGGCACGGGCCCGATCGTCGGTCTGGCCATCGGCATCATCTGGGGCTGGCTGCCCGTCCTCATCTGGGTGTTCGTGGGCTCGATCGCGATGGGCGCGGTGCACGACTTCGGCTCGCTCGTGATCTCCCTGCGCAACGAGGGCAAGAGCATGTCGGAGATCACCGGACGCTACGTGAACAAACGCGCCCGGACGCTGTTCTTCCTCATCGTCTTCCTCGAGCTGCTCATCGTCATCGCGGTCTTCTGCGTCGTCATCGCCGCCGTGTTCGCCATGTACCCGCACTCGGTGTTCCCCATCTGGATGGAGGTGCCCATCGCCGTCCTCCTCGGGCTGGCGGTCTACAAGTGGAAGAAGAACGTCGCCCTGTCGACGGCCGTCGCCGTCTTCGCCATGTACGTCACGGTGTATCTCGGGCACGTGATGCCGCCCCTGGCGATTCCCACGGCCGGCGTCGCGGGCGTGCCCGAAATGGGCGTGTGGGTGGTCATCCTGCTCGTCTACGCCTTCGTCGCCTCGACGGTGCCCGTGACCCTGCTGCTCCAGCCGCGCGACTACATGAACGCCTGGCAGCTCTTCATCGCCATGGCACTGTTGGTCGCGGGCGTGGTCGGCGCGGCCGCTTCGGGCGCCCTGGTAATGGTCGCGCCCGCGATCAACAGCGCCGAGAACCTGAAGGCCGCCAACGCCCCGCCGATGCTTCCGTTCCTGTTCATCACGATCGCCTGCGGGGCCGTCAGCGGCTTCCACTGCCTTGTCGCCTCCGGCACCACGCCCAAGCAGGTCCGCCGCGAGGGCGACGCCCTCTTCGTCGCCTACGGGTCCATGCTGCTGGAGGGGGCGCTGGCCGTTCTCGTCATCATCGCCGTCTCGGCCGGCATCGGCATGGGCTTCAACGGGCTCACCGGCACGGCCGCCTGGAAGGCGAACTACTCAAACTGGGGCACGCTGACCAAGGGGCTCGGGGCGAAGATCGCCGCCTTCGTCCACGGTTCGGCCAACATGCTGGAGACCCTCGGCATGTCCCACGAGCTCGGCCTCGTCATCATCGGCGTGTTCATCGCCTCCTTCGCCGGCACGACCCTCGACACCGCCACCCGTCTCCAGCGGTACGTCATCGGCGAGCTGGGTTCGGAGTTGAGCTTCAAGCCGCTGTCGAACCGCTGGCTGGCCACGACGATCGCCGTCGTCACGGCCGGGGCGCTGGCGTTCTCCACCGGCGCCAGCGGCGCCGGCGCCATGAAGCTCTGGCCCATGTTCGGGGCGGTCAATCAGCTTCTGGCCGCCCTGGCGCTGCTGGTGATCACCGTGTACCTGAGGCGCCGCCACCCCTGGGGCTGGCTGCTCACGCTCGTCCCCTGCATCATCATGCTCGTCATCACCGTCTGGGCGGTGATCCTCAACGAGCGGGACTTCTACGCCAAGGCCAACTGGGTGCTCGTCGCCATCAACGGCGTCACGCTCGTCCTCGCCGTGGCCCTCGTCATCGAGGCCTTTGCCGTTCTCTTCCGGCCGCAGAAGCCCGAGCCGGCCTCCGCTCCGTCCTAGCGTCGTAGGGCGTGCAACTCGCTTGCACGCGTGATTCCGGCAGGCGCTTGATGCCAGACTCAACTCGATCGGGCCCGTCGAACTGCATCGAGAAAGGCCCTTGCGCCCCCCTGTCTTGCGATTCCAGGATACGACGGGAGGGACTTGACGACTTCCAGATAGGGTCCGATGTCAGAATGCTCGAGGTAATC